>NZ_JBEOZT010000018.1:0-223325 GCF_040298265.1 Nonomuraea sp. NPDC001636 | reverse complement strand
GTCAGGACTCACCGTCCAGGAAACCGGAGTGCTCACCTGCCGGCGGCTACCACCAAGGAGTCTGCCGGATGGCTTACTCCCAGAACTGATTAGGAACCCCGCCATGCGCCACCGTGCCCGCCTCGCGGCCCTGACCGTGGTCCTCGCCTCCGCGACCGCCGCGCTCGCCGCGCCCCTGCCCGCCCAGGCCGCGACCGGTCAGGTCGTCGTCTTCCAGGTCGAGCCGCTGCCCCTGGAGATCTACGACGACCCCGGCGGCTGCACGAAGCTGCCCGCCGCCGCGCACGTGCTGAACAACCAGACCGATCAGGTCGTCCGCATCTACGGCGACCCGTTCTGCTTCGGGCCGTCCGTCGCGGTCCGGCCCGGCTACGGCAGCCACGTCCCGGCGGGGGCGGGAAGCTTCTCCGTGGCATAGCCGAGCGCCGCACCGCGAGCGGCCCCCGCACCCGCGGGGGCCGTTCGCTCAGCGGCGTGGGGTGTACGGAGCCAGCGCCCCGAAGTCGACGTCCGCGTCCGGCCACCGGCGCCGCAGGGCCGCGGCCACCTGGCGGCACCATCCGGCCAGCCGGGGCAGCGGCCCCTCGGCGGTACGGGCGGTCTCCTCCAGGATCGCGACGAGCTGGGCCCGGCTGTCGTCCCCCGCCGGGCGGCCGTCCAGCACGGCCAGCCGGGTGAGCCGGGCCAGCGCGTACGACACGCACGCCGCCGCCAGCCCCCTGCCGTACCACCCGTCGTCCTCGGCCTGCGGGACCCCCAACGCCAGCGCCCGCCGGTAGACCTCGCCCTCGGCCGGGCCGCCCAGGGACAGCCAGCCAGGCCCCGGCACGTGCAGCGGGACCGCGTCGTGCAGCGCGTGCGTGAACCGGGCGAACTCGAAGTCGATCAGCCGCGCGTCGGCCGGCCCCTCCGCGTGCACCAGGACGTTGTTGGCCTCGGCGTCGCCGTTGCTGAGCACCAGGAACGGCCCTGGCTCGGCCAGTTCGGCCAGCGCCGCCCCGAACTCCCGCTCCACCCCGCCCGGGACCGGCACCCCCAGCAGCGACGGCATCCCCGACTCACGCTGCCCGGCGACCCGGCCGAGCCGGTCGGCGGCCGGATCGACCGGCCCGAGCGCGGCCCGCCGCCGGTAGTACGCCTCCGCGTGGCCCGCGGTGAGCGCGCCGAGCTCGCCCCGGGCGCGGGCGGCGGCCGTCAGCCGGTCCGCGTGCGCCCCGGCGCCGTGGCGGCGCAGCAGCCCGTCGAGCGCGGTCCGCGGCGCGAGGTCCGCCAGCACCAGCCGCCCCTCCGCCAGGTCGACGGCCAGCACGCGCGGCGCCAGGGCCGCGCCCAGGTCCTCCGACAGGAACCGCAGGGCGGCCGCCTCCGTGCGCAACCGCCACGGCTCGTCGCGGGCGCGGGAGGCGTGCGGCCCGGTCCACTTGATGATCACGGTCTCGTCGCGGTCGGTACGGGCGCGGGCGACCCGCCATGGCTCCAACCTGGTCCACTCCACCACGTTGATCACCATGCGAGCGTACAGAAGGGCCGGGCATCGCCCTGTCGCTAAACTGCCCGACCATGACCGAATTCGACGAGCAGGGACGCCCGGAACCTCCCTTCATGGGCGACGAGACCGAGACCCTCCTGGGCTTCCTCGACTTCCTGCGGGCCACCCTGGAGTGGAAGTGCTCCGGCCTCGACGCGGCGGGCCTCGGCGCCACCACCGCCGCCTCCCCGATGACGCTCGGCGGCATGCTCAAGCACCTGGCCTACGTCGAGGACCACTGGTTCTCCCGCCGTCTGCACGGCAACGACCCGCACGCCCCCTGGGACACCGTCGACTGGACGGCCGACCCCGACTGGGACTGGCACTCCGCCGCCCACGACTCCCCCGACGAGCTGCGCGCGCTGTGGCGGGACGCGGTGGCCCGCTCGCGCGCCCTGACCGCCGAGGCGCTGGCCGCGGGCGGGCTCGACCAGCCCGCCCAGCGCCCCTGGCCGGACGGCCGCCGCCCGCACCTGCGCTGGATCCTCGTCCACATGATCGAGGAGTACGCCCGGCACAGCGGCCACGCCGACCTGATCCGCGAGTCCGTCGACGGGCAGACCGGCGAGTAGCCCGGCGGGTCAGGTCAGCAGGCTCTGCGCGATCAGGGCCAGCGCCGACACGGTCGCCACGACCAGGACGGCCGTCCGCACCTTGCCGCCGTCCAGGTAGCGGCGCAGCGGCCGCGACGCCAGGAAGCCCAGGATCATCGGCACGATCAGAGCCGCGCCGGTGGCCAGCGCGCGGGCGGGCAGGTGGCCGACGAACGCCAGGATGGCGATCGACTGCGCGGCGCTCAGGAAGAAGAACATCGCCAGGGTGGCCCGGATCTGCGGCCCCTTGGCATCTTGGTAGACCAGCGCCAGGGGCGGGCCGCCGATGCCCGTGGCGGTGCCGGTGATCCCGGACACGAAGCCCGCGCCGGTGATCGTCCCGCCGTTGCGCACGACGCTGACCGTGCGCGCGGTGAGCCCGACCGCCAGCAGCACCATCACCCCGACCAGCACGCCGAGCGCCTGGACGGAGACGTACACGACGATGACGGCGCCGACGGCGCTGCCGGGGATCCGGCCCAGCAGCGCGAACCCGAGCCCCCGCCAGTCCACCCGCCGCCACTCGGCGGCCAGCGTGAACAGCGGCAGGGTCATGTTGACCACCTGGATCGCGCCGGGCATCAGGCTGTGGTCGAGCATCGTCAGCACGGGCGCGGCCACCAGCCCCAGCCCGAACCCCACACTCCCCTGCACGACCGCACCCAGAAAAACCGCCATACTCCCGACAAGCAGCACCAATCCCGCATCACTCACGCCGAAAGTCAACCACCCTCACTCAGCGTCACCCCTGATGGACAGCCCCACCGGGCGAGCGGGCCACGGAGGTGCGGGGGCGGGGCGCGGGCGCGGGGGCGGGGCGCGGGCGCGGGGGCGGGGGGCGTTGGCCGGGAAGCTCTATGCTGCTCACCGTGCACTCCCCCGCTCCGCGTGCCCTCGTTGCCCTCGTCGCCCTGTCGGTGCTGGCGGTCGTCCTTCAGGCCGGGCCCGTGCAGGCCGTCGCGACGCCGAGGCTCGCACGGTCGGCGTGCCCCGAGACGCCGATGAGCTCAGGCGGGATCCCCCGGAGCCGCGAATACCTCACAGCGGTTCTGAAGTGCCTGGACAAGTCGTGGTCCGCCCATTTCAGGCGCACCGGCCGGACGTTCCACAAGCCCGTCGTCCGCTACTACGACGAGCCGGTGCGCGAGGTGTGCGGGTTCGCCTGGCCCGAGCACGCGGCGGCCTTCTACTGCATCGGCCGCGACACCCTCGTCCTCCCGCTGACCGGCGCCTGGATCGAGGGCCGCACCGACCTCTACCCGTTCAAGGTCGCCGCCCACGAGTACGGCCACCACGTGCAGAGCCTCCTCGGCGTGCGCAAGGGCGCGCAGAGCCGGCGCTACGAGCTCCAGGCCGACTGCCTGGCCGGCGCGTTCCTGGGCAGCGTGTGGCCGTCGCTGAGCCGTACCCGGCAGGACTGGACGGCGCTGCTCGACGCCACCAGGGCCGCCGGCGACGAGGGCGAGGAGCACAGCCACGGCACGGGCGCCAACCGCGTGCGCTGGCTGGAACGCGGCTACCGGGCGGTCTCGCCGGCGGCCTGCGACACCTGGTCGGCCCCGGCCTCGCAGGTCTCCTGACGGTCGAGGCGGGCCTGCATGCCGTCGAGGATGAGCCGCAGCCCGTCGTCGAACGAGCGCTCCCCCTGCGGGTCGCCCACCTCCGCCAGCCCGGCCGTCAGCCGAGGGTGGGCCCGCTGGAAGGCGGCCATGTCCGGCATGGCGCCGTCGGCGTCCGGCCGCGTCCGGTCGGCCTGCTCCTCCAGCACGAACCCGGCGACGTACACGCTCATCGCGAACAGCCCGCGGACGGCGTCGCCCACCGCGAACCCGGCCGACTCCAGGGCCGCCACCGACCGCTCCACCACCTCGAACAGCACCGGTGACGGCCGGGTGCCGGCCACCAGCCGGGCGCCGTCGCGGTAGGAGTTGAGCATCGCCCTGTCGCGGTGGGCGTGGTCCCTCATCCACTCGCGCCAGGCGGCGGGCTCGGCCAGCGCGGGACGGGTCATGTGAGCGGCGGTCATCGCCTCGGCCATCGCGTCGAGGAGTTCCTGCTTGTTCGTGAAGTGCCAGTAGAGCGCGGGCGCCTGGACGCCCAGCTCGGCCGCGAGCCGCCGCAGCGTGAGCCCGTCGAGCCCGGTCTCCTGCAGCAGCCGCAGCGCCGCGGCCACGATGGTGCCCTTCTCCAATGCCACGGTTGACAGCTTAACAACGTTCAATGCATCCTTAACGCTGTTAGATTTAACGCCGTTAAGGAGCCTCGCGATGATCTGCGCGGAGGGTTTGCGAAAGCGGTACGCGGCCACGGAGGCGCTCAGGGGCATCGACCTCGACGTCCCGGCCGGCACGGTGTGCGGGCTGCTCGGCCCCAACGGGGCGGGCAAGACGACGACCGTGCGCATCCTGGCCACCCTGCTCCGCCCGGACGGCGGCCGGGCCGAGGTCGCCGGGCTCGACGTGGTGCGCGACGCGGCCCGGCTGCGCTTCCGCATCGGCCTGGCCGGTCAGCACGCCGCCGTGGACGAGCTGCTGACCGGCCGGCGCAACCTGGAGCTGTTCGGCCGCCTCTACCACCTGTCCAGGGCGCGGGCCAGGAGCAGGGCCGAGGAGCTGCTGGAGCGGTTCGGGCTGGCCGCGGCCGGGCGGCGGCTGGTCAGGACGTACTCGGGCGGCATGCGGCGGCGGCTCGACCTGGCCGCGAGCCTGATCGTCGCGCCGCCCGTGCTGTTCATGGACGAGCCGACCGCGGGGCTCGACCCGCGCAGCCGCCGCGAGCTCTGGGACGCGCTGCGCGACCTGGTCCGCGAGGGCACCACGCTGCTGCTGACCACCCAGTACCTCGACGAGGCCGACCATCTGGCGGACCAGGTCGTGGTGCTGCGCGAGGGCCGGGTCGCCGCGGCGGGCTCCCCCGGCGCGCTGAAGAGGCAGGTCGGCGGCGACCGCGTGCAGATCGTCTTCCGCCACCCCGGCGACGCGACGGCGGCCCTAGGGACGCTCGGGCCCGCGTCCGGGCTCGCCGTCGAGCCGGGCGGGACCCGGGTGACGCTGCCGGCGCCCGACGGGGCCCAGTCGCTGGTCCGCGTCGCCCGCGCCCTCGACGTCGCCGGGATCGCCGTCGAGGACCTCGCGCTCCGCCGTCCGACGCTCGACGAGGTCTTCCTCCACCTGACCGCATGACAGGAGCCACGAGCATGAACCTGCGCTGGACCGTGACCGACTCCCTGACCATCGCGGGCCGCACGTACTCGCGGTGGAAGGCCCAACCGGGGGAGATCGCCGGGTTCCTGGTGTTCCCCGTCATCATGACCGTGCTGTTCGGGTACGTCTTCGGCAGCGCGATCACCCTGCCCGGCGGCGGCGACTACCGCAGCTTCCTCATGCCGGGCATCTTCATGCAGGTCATGGCCATGACGGCGACCGCGGCCGCCACGGCGGTGGGCGAGGACATGGAACGCGGGATCATCGACCGGTTCCGCGCGCAGCCCATCGCCCGCAGCGCCGTGCTCATCGGACGCAGCGTGGCCGACCTGTCGATGCACCTGATGTCGCTGGCCGCCATGGTCGCGGCGGCCGTGCTGCTGGCCGGCTGGCGTGCGCACGGCTCCCCGGGCGAGACGGCGGCGGCGTTCGGGCTGCTGGCGCTGTTCGGCCTGGCGATGATCTGGGTGGGCACCTACATCGGCCTGTACGTGCGCAGCGGCACGCAGGCCGACGCCGCCACGTTCGGCTGGCTGTTCCCGATGACCTTCCTGGCCAACACGTTCGTGCCCACCGAGGGCCTGCCCGCCTGGCTGCGGCCGGTGGCCGACTGGAACCCGATGAGCGCGACCGTGGCCGCCGCCCGCCGCCTGTTCGGCAACCCCACCTCGGCGGGGACGGTCTGGCCGCTGCAACATCCGGTGGCGGCGAGCCTGCTGTGGTCGGTGGCGCTCATCGCCGTCTTCGCCCCGCTGGCGACCCACCGGTACCGCACGTCCAGCCGCTGAGACGCCACTGGACAGCGGAGAGCCGCCCGGCGGAGGGTGTTCCGCCGGGCGGCTCTCACGGGTCGGGTGAAACCCCCGATGCGGGCGCGTGAGGATCCGCGCCCCGTCCCCGGCCCGCGTCCGGCTCTTGACCGGGCGCGGAGGCGGGAAGTTCTACTTGGCCAGCAGCGAGCGCAGGACGTACTGCATGATGCCGCCGTGCCGGTAGTAGTCGGCCTCGCCGGGCGTGTCGATGCGGACGACCGCGTCGAACTCGACGTCGCCGGCCTTGACGTGCACGGTGGACGGGATGCCGCCGCCGTTGAGCGCCTCGACGCCGGTGATGTCGAACGTCTCCTCGCCGGTCAGCCCGAGCGAGGCCGCCGTGGCGCCCTCGGGGAACTGCAGCGGGAGCACGCCCATGCCGATCAGGTTGGAGCGGTGGATGCGCTCGTAGGACTCGGCGATCACGGCGCGCACGCCGAGCAGCGCGGTGCCCTTGGCCGCCCAGTCGCGCGAGGAGCCCGAGCCGTACTCCTTGCCCGCCAGCACCACCAGCGGCGTGCCGGCCTCGGCGTAGTTGACCGAGGCGTCGTAGATGAACGACACCGGGCCGTCGGGCTGGGTGAAGTCGCGGGTGTAGCCGCCCTCGGTGCCCGGCGCGATCTGGTTGCGCAGGCGGATGTTGGCGAACGTGCCGCGGATCATCACCTCGTGGTTGCCGCGCCGCGAGCCGTAGGAGTTGAAGTCGCGCACCTCGACGCCGTTGGCCTGCAGGTACTGGGCCGCGGGGGTGCCGACCTTGATCGAGCCGGCCGGGGAGATGTGGTCGGTGGTGACGGAGTCGCCGACCTTGACCAGCACGCGGGCGCCCGAGATGTCGGTCACCGGCTCCGGCTTCTCCGGCATGCCCTCGAAGTAGGGGGCCTTGCGCACGTACGTGGAGGACGGGTCCCACTCGAAGGTGTCGCCGGTCGGGATCGGCAGCGAACGCCAGTGGTCGTCGCCCTTGAACACGTCGGCGTAGTCGCGCTCGAACATGTCGCGGCCGATCGAGGAGTTGACCACCGCGGCGATCTCCTCCGGCGCGGGCCAGACGTCGCGCAGGAAGACCGGCTGCCCGTCGGAGCCGAGGCCGAGCGGCTCGTTGTCGAGGTCGATGTCCATCGTGCCGGCCAGCGCGTACGCCACCACGAGCGGCGGCGAGGCCAGGTAGTTCATCTTGACGTCGGGGTTGATGCGGCCCTCGAAGTTCCGGTTGCCGGACAGGACCGCGGTGACCGCGAGGTCGTTGGCCTGGATGGCGTCGGAGATCTCGGTGGGCAGCGGGCCCGAGTTGCCGATGCAGGTGGTGCAGCCGTAGCCGACCAGGTTGAAGCCGATCTTGTCGAGGTACGGCTGCAGCCCGGAGCGCTCGAAGTAGCCGGTGACGACCTGCGACCCCGGGGCCAGCGAGGTCTTGACCCACGGCTTGCGGGTCAGGCCCTTCTCGACGGCGTTGCGGGCCAGCAGCGCCGCGCCGATCATGACGTACGGGTTGGAGGTGTTGGTGCACGAGGTGATCGCGGCGATCGACACGATGCCGTGGTCGATCTCGAACGACGTGCCGTCGGCCAGCGTGACCGGGACCGGCTTGTGCGGCCGGCCGCCGTCGGCGCGGGCGTTGGAGGCGGGCGCGTCGGAGGCCGGGAAGGACTCCTCGCCCTCCTCGTCGACGCCGTCGGCCACGTAGTTCTGGACGTCGCGGCGCCAGGCGTCCTTGGCCGCCGACAGCTCGATGCGGTCCTGGGGGCGCTTGGGGCCGGCGATCGACGGCACGACCGTGCTGAGGTCGAGCTCGATGTACTCGGAGAAGACCGGCTCGGGGCCCTGCGGGTCGAGCCAGAGGCCCTGGGTCTTGGCGTACGCCTCGACCAGCGCGATCTGCTCCTCGGAGCGGCCGGTCAGGCGCAGGTAGTCGACGGTCTGGCCGTCGATCGGGAAGATGGCGCAGGTGGAGCCGAACTCGGGGCTCATGTTGCCGATCGTGGCCCGGTCGGCCAGCGGCACGGAGGAGACGCCCTCGCCGTAGAACTCGACGAACTTGCCGACCACGCCGTGCTTGCGCAGGATCTCGGTGATCGTCAGGACCAGGTCGGTGGCGGTGGCGCCGGCGGGCAGCTTGCCGCTGAGCTTGAAGCCGACCACGCGCGGGATCAGCATGGAGATCGGCTGTCCGAGCATGGCGGCCTCGGCCTCGATGCCGCCGACGCCCCAGCCGAGCACGCCGATGCCGTTCTCCATCGTGGTGTGGGAGTCGGTGCCGACGCAGGTGTCGGGGTAGGCCTTGCCGTCGCGGATCATGACGACGCGGGCCAGGTGCTCGATGTTGACCTGGTGGACGATGCCGGTGCCGGGCGGCACGACCTTGAACTCGTCGAAGGCCGTCTGGCCCCAGCGCAGGAACTGGTAGCGCTCGCGGTTGCGCTCGTACTCGCGCTCGACGTTGCGCTGGAAGGCGTCGGGGTGGCCGAAGTAGTCGACGATGACGGAGTGGTCGATGACCATCTCGGCGGGCGCGAGCGGGTTGATCCTGGCGGCGTCGCCGCCCAGGTCGCGCACGGCCTCGCGCATGGTGGCCAGGTCGACCACGCAGGGGACGCCGGTGAAGTCCTGCATGATGACGCGGGCCGGGGTGAACTGGATCTCCACGCTGGGCGTCGCGGCCGGGTCCCAGCCGCCGAGCGCCCGGATGTGGTCGGCGGTGATGTTGGCGCCGTCCTCGGTGCGGAGGAGGTTCTCCAGCAGGATCTTCAGGCTGTACGGGAGGCGTGCGGCGCCCTCGACGGCGTCAAGCCGGAAAATCTCGTACGACGCGTCGCCGACGCGTAGCGTGTCACGGCTGCCGAAGCTGTTCGCGGACACGGTGATTCGCCTCCTCCATCAGACAATTGCTCAGTTGAATCCTGCCGCACCCACGGAACGACACGTACGTTAGGTGAACCTAACTTGCGGGGCTCGCGGCGGATGTCTCGACGTCAAGATATTACTACGGTATCTCGACATCAAGTTAAAGCGGGGCGAGCCGCCAGAAGAGCAGGCCGATGATGGCGACGGAGAGGATCGGCGCGAGGATCTTCTGCTCGAACTTCTTGCCGGTCTTGATGCCGATCTTCCACGGCAGCACGAACTTGGCGCCGAGCGGCCACAACACCGGGCAGCCCCGTTCCGTCATGCAGTCGCCGACGACGTGGATCAGGCAGCCGACCCCCACGGCCAGCCCGAGCCAGGCGTAGCCGACGTTCAGGGAGAGGAACACGGCGTAGAGCCCGGCCGTCATGCCGATGTTGATCATGATGGACCCGGCCTTGTTGCCCGGGATGCCGATGCCGATCGCCCGCAGGGCCAGCCCGACCATCAGCACGACCGTGATGTCACGGGCGATCGGATAGGTGTTGACCAGCCAGTGGACGCCGAACCCGAGCGCCGCCGCGAAGGCCAGCGAGTGCGTCATGCCGCGGTGGCCGCCGCTGATCCAGGACACGAACTTGCTCAGCAGCCAGGTGACCGGGCCGAAGGTCTGGGCGATGGTCGCGCTGGGATGGTCGAGGTCGGGCAGCATGGCCGCCCCCGCGCAGACCAGGGCGCCGGCGATCAGCTCGGCCGGGCCGAGCGCGCCGGCCATGATGCCGGTCTCGATGAACCGGGAGCTCTCGTTCAGCAGCGGCAGTGCGGCGAGCGGCGGCGCCAGCGCCAGCCACGCGATCGCCCCGGTCATCGCGTGCGTGTGCCCCATCATGATCGGGACTGTATTGCAAAGAGCCGCTTTACGCGGAGATCCCGGCCGCCAGGTTCTGCTGACGCTGGAACGGTCCGTCCGAAAACACCCGCAAACGCAGACGAGGTCGTCTCCGCGGCGACAGCACCCCCCAGCCCTGCCGACGCGGAACGACCTCGTCTGCTCTGTTCAACGGCGGACATCCCAAGACTGTTCCCCAATTCCGCAACTTTTTCGTGATCTGGCTCACTCTGGGCCCTCCCTTGCCAACGAAACAGTAGCGATATATCGTTGACGCATCGAGAACAGATCGCGATATAGGGAGAAAGAGCATGAGTTACGCACACGCAGCGGGCGACCAGTGGTTCGGCCCGCGGGAGAACCTGCGCGCGGCCCGCGAGAAGCTGAGGGCCATCGCCGACGCGTTCGAGCAGATGGGCGGCCACCCCCACCATCACAGGGGCGGCGGCGGGCCGGGCGAGCGCAGGCAACGCGGCCGGCGCGGCGGGCCGGGCGGACCGTTCCCGTTCGACTTCGGCCGCGGCGGCCCCTTCGGTCCGGGCGGGCCCTGGGGCGGGCACCACGGCTGGGGCGGCGGCCGGGGCCGTAAGGCCAAGCGGGGCGACGTGCGCGCCGCGATCCTGGCCCTGCTGGCCGAGGAGCCGCGCAACGGCTACCAGATCATCCAGGAGATCGCCGAGCGCAGCGAGGGCGGCTGGAAGCCCAGCCCCGGCGCCGTCTACCCGGCGTTGCAGCAGCTCACCGACGAGGGCCTGGTGATCGCCGAGGAGAACGACGGCCGCAAGACCTTCCGCCTCACCGACGAGGGCCGCGCCTACATCGACGCGCACGCCGACGAGGTCCGCGCCCCCTGGGACGAGATGCGTCCGGACATCGACGACAACACCGCCGATCTCTGGCACATCGCCCGACAGTCGGCATTCGCCATGATGCAGGTTCTTCAGACCGGAAACGACGCACAAATCCGCGAAGCGCGTAAGACTCTGGTTGAGACCCGGCGCAAGCTCTACCAGATCCTGGCCGACGGCGAACCGGGCGAGGAGTAACCAGGTGACCGGCTCCGCAGCGACAGGCCGGTTCGGGGAGAGCGAGGAACCAGACATGGACCACAACGATCTCCGCATCGGCGACGCCGAGCGCGAGCAGACGATGGCGGCCCTGCGCGAGCACTTCGCCCAGGGCCGCCTGACCCACGAAGAGCTCGACGAACGCCTCGACCGGGCGCTGGCGTCCAAGACGGTCCGCGACCTGTCCCAGGTGACGGCCGACCTGCCCGGCTCGTCCCCCGCCTACGCCCAGCCCCAGCAGCTGCCCCAGTTCGACCGGGACGCCTGGCGCCAGGCGATGAGGGCGCACCGCCACCAGATGCAGACCATGCGCCACGCGCAGGCCGGCCGCCCCTGGCACGACCATTCCCGCCGTCACTGGCGCGGCCACCGCGGTCCCGGCCTCCTGCCCCTCCTGGTCGTCTTCGGGGTGCTGGGGCTGGTCTTCGGGTTCGGCCTCTTCAAGATCCTGCTGGCGGTCTTCGTGGTGGCCACCGTGTTCAACCTGGTGCACCGCCGCTTTCACTACCGCGGGTGACCTTCGCGTCCCTTCGTGACGTTGGGCCTTGACCAGAATCAACTGACATTTCATGATCTGGCGGGCGGATCTGACCGAACGAAGGGGCGTCGTATGACCGAGCCGGGTTCCGTGGTGGCCGTCACGAATCCGTTCGCCGCGGTGGGCGGCGCCGACGCGCTCGTCCTGGACGCGCCCGGCTACCTGGCGGCCTTCGAGCGCGACCACGCGGACTGCGTCGTCCCCCTGTGGAAGCTGGAGCGCGCCCAGAGCTTCTACGAGCCGGACGTGGCGAGCTGGCGGGCCATGATGGACGGCGACTGGGCCGGCTCCCTCTCCCTGGCCGAGCAGATGGCGCCGCTGGTGGCCGGCTACTTCCGCCACCGGATGCCGGTGAGCCGGGTGCGCGTGGTGGAGTTCCCCGTCAGCGCGTACCTGCAGTGGGAGATGCACCTGCTGGACATGCGGGCCAGGGCGGGCTCCCCCTGCCGGGTGGTGCCCGCGGCGCGCGTGGCCGCCCTCGAACCGGTGCCCGAGCTGGTGATCTTCTCCCCCGTCCTGATGTACGAGGTCCTCTACGACGAGTACGGCGGCGGCCGGGGCGGCCGGCGCATCACCGATCCCGGCGTGATCGGCCCCTGCCTGCGGGCGGTCCAGGAGCTGTTCGCCGAGGGCGAGGACGTCCGCGACTTCCACCGGCGGGAGATCGTGCCGCTGCCGCCGCCGTCGGTCACCGACGAGATGCGCGCAGCGGTGCCCCCGTACGCCCACCGGACGGAGGAGTTCCGGGTCTGAGCGCGCCCGGGGTTCCGGCCCGTTCCGGCCCGCGGCTGGAACGGGCCACGACGCATCTCCTGACACTTTGGTTTACCCGGACATCAGGGAAATTTCGCAAATTTCGTGACACAGGGGTTGCGGTCCTACCAGAATGCGGTGCGATCCAGCGTCCATCGCAACTGGAGGAAGCCCCCATGCGCAGACCCCTAGGGGTACTCGCCGGCCTGGTGAGCCTGGCTGCACTCGGTACGCCGACCCCGGCGGACGCCGCGACGGCAGCCGCGGCCGGCAGCGAGGCCGCCGGCCGCTGCCGGGTCACCGTGGCCACGCCTCGCGTCAACGACACCGCTCAGATCATCTCCTCCGCCGCCCGTCAGGGCTGCCGTACGGACGCGCTCCTGCGTGTCCGGCTCAAGCGCGCCGTCCCGGGCACGGACCCCGTCGTCAAGAGCGGCTCCACCCGGTCCGGCAGCGTCGCGCTCACCCTTCCCTGCGCGCCCGGCGTCTACTACGCGGTCGCCACCGACCACCGGGGCCGCGGCGCGACCTCCAGGGCGGTCCGGCTGACCTGCGCTCCGGCCCCGACGCCCACGGCGTCCCCCAAGCCCACCCCGACGGCAACCCCGACGGCAACCGCCACCCCGGCTCCCAAGCCGACCGCGACCGGCCCCGCCGGCACGGTGGGCACCGCCGAGGAGAACGAGGTCCTGCGCCTGGTCAACGCCGAGCGCGCCAAGGGCGGCTGCCAGCCGCTCAAGCACGACGCCCAGCTGCGCGCCGCGGCGTACGGCCACTCCGCCGACATGGCCGCCAATAGCTACTTCGACCACACCTCGAAGGACGGCCGCAGCTTCATGGACCGCATCAGGGCGGCCGGCTTCACCGGCGGGACCGCCTTCGCCGAGAACATCGCCAAGGGCCAGGCCACCCCGGCCGCCGTGATGAACTCCTGGATGAACAGCTCGGGCCACCGGGCCAACATCATGAACTGCCGGTACACGGTGATCGGCGTGGGCGCGGCCAGGAACGGCCAGGGCCCCATCCACTGGACGCAGGACTTCGCGGCCAGGTAGCCCTCGACGGGGGCCCCGCGCGGGGCCCCCACAGGGTCAGACGCGGGTCAGCAGGACGTTCCCGTCGCCGGCCTTGCCGACCACGACGACCGCGTACAGCCCGGTCACCTTGGGGTCGCTGATGGTGACGCGTTCGATCTTGTTCGGGCCGCCGCTCGTGGACTTGCGTGCTGCCGAGCGCGGCAGGCCCCACACGGCCGGGTCGGGGGCCATCACGAACAGGTCGAGGTCCTGCCCGTTGCGCGGCACGACGGTGAACGTGGCGGGCACGCCCTTCTCCACCCACGTCGTCCGCACCTCGACGAGCCGCCCGGGGGCCATCGGGAACTCCTGCGGCGTCCCGGCCTCCAGGTTGCCCGCGGGCGCCTCGGCCACCTCCATCGCGTGCTCCTCGTAGTCGGCGTCGGAGCTGACCGAGTTGACGAACCAGTTGCGCGTGGCGGAGCTGGGCTGCACGGCGACGAAGTCCGCGCTGCTGGCGGTCCAGTCGGCGCTCCTGACGGCGTCGCCGCCGGCGTTGGGCGTGGTGGTCAGGTCGACGTCCGCGCCGTCCGGTCCGGTGACGGCGGCCACCACGTGCCACTTGCCGGGCGTGGTGACGAAGGCCGTCTGCAGCGGGACGTTGGCGGGCCGGCGGATCGGATGCCGGTCGGCCAGGTCCTCCACGTGCTGGGTGGAGACGGCGTTCTGGAACAGTGCCGCCTCCGCGAGGTCGTGGTGCTGCGGGTCGAGCAGGGTCAGGAAGTGGTCGAGGTCCTGGGCGACCGCCTTCCTGAACGCGGCCACGACGGTCTCGGGCCCGACGCCGCCGAGGTCCCAGTACTTCTCGTCCCGCGTTCCCGAGTCGGCCAGGTCGAGCAGCACCCCGGCCACGCGGCCCTCGGTCCTGCCCGCGTCCGCCCCGCTCGGCCAGCCGTCGCTGAACCAGCGCGGGCTCTCCAGGTCGATCGCGGAGGTCGGCCACCGGTAGTGCGTGTCGTCGTAGGTCTGGACGGCGACCCAGTCGGCCCACCCCTCGATCCAGGCGCAGGTCGGGTTGTTCATCGGCGCCCATATGAAGTGCTGTCCGCAGCCGCCGCCGGTCGACGGCCTCACGCCGGTGTAGTCCATGATGAAGTGCCCCAGCTCGTGAGGGAGCGTCATCTTCTCCAGCGGTATCGAGGCGTCCAGGTTGATCTGGAAGCGGCCCAGGCAGTCGGGGCCGCTGCCCGGGCAGTAGTACGACGTGGGCAGCACCTTGTCCGGCCGCCAGATGATGGTCACCGACTGGCAGTTCGCCTCGCCCGGCTTCCAGCAGTCGTCGGCCGGGTCGTTCAGCCAGCCGGTGTAGGCCTTCCACGTGTCGTAGGCGGCCGAGTGGAGGCGGAACGCCCCCTCCATCGGGTCGCCGGCCGCGCTGCGGTAGTCGATGACGGTGACCGACGTGCCGGGAGGGACGTCCTGCGTGGTCGGGCCGGCGTCGGTGTAGATGTCGCCGGCCTTCTCCGAGAAGCCCACGGACCAGTAGTTGCTGACCGGGCTGACCTCGATGTTGACGTCCTGGCCGGTGCCGTCCTCCTCGGTGCCGGGGAAGCACACCTGGTAGCCGCCGGTGGCGTCGGTCTCGGCCCAGCCGAGACTTTGCCGGCCGTTCGTGTCGGTGTCGAACGCGTCCACCTCTGCCATGGGCACGCCGCCGATGGTTCCGTCCGTCCTGACGTAGGTGACGCGCCCCTGCACACACGTGTCGCCGGCCGCCGCCGCCCTCGCGGTCCTCTCCGTACGGCTGCGGCCCTCTCGCGGCATGCCGAACGCCGACGACCGCGCGCCGACGGTGACGTAGGCGAGGCCGTTCGAGCTCGGCCCGGGGCGCCCGTCGCGGGCCTGGACGCGGATGGAGGCGGGGCCGGTCGTGACCGCCGTGACGACGGCCTCGTACCGGACCGGCTTGCCGGCGCGGGCCCGCCAGGTACGGGTGGCCCGGTCCACCGGACTGCGGCCGATCATCGCGGCGGCGCGGTCGAGCCCGGCGGGCGGGGTCGCCCACTTCAGGGTGTCCGGCAGTTCGATGATCGTGGTGGCGTCGGGGATGTCCTGTTTCGGGGTCACCTCGACCGTGAGCTTCGCGCTCTGCCCCACGGCGGGGGCGCGGTCGAGCGAGACGTCGACGGTGAAGCAGTCCCCCGGGACGCAGGAGGGCTGTCGCGGTGCGGCGGCGTGGGCCGGGGCCGTGGTGAGTCCCACGGCCGCCAGCACCCCCGCCAGGGTGGTCGCCATCAGTCGGCGTGACATCGGCATGTCTCCTGATCAGCCCGCGCAGGCCACGGGCGAGTCGAAGTGGCCAGGTGAGGTGGGATAGGGCGAACCGCTGTCGCCCGAGGCCGGCACGGCCACCTCGCGCGCCCCTGACGGGTCCCCCAGGGTGCGGCCGGCGCCCGCGCCCCAGGCCACCTTGGCCAGGAAGTCGAGCATCGCCGGGGAGTGCTGGCGGACGATGTTGTGTCCGCCGTTGGCCGGGCCGCAGTGGGTGTAGAGGTTGAAGCCGCCGTTCCAGTCGATCATCTTGTCGCCCGGGTTGGGCCCGTTGGCCGTGCGGTCCCCCTGCAGGACGTCGCGGTCCGCGCCGCCGTACTGCCAGTCCACGCCCTGGTGGTGCTGGTCGTCGGCGATGGCGGCGTTGTCCTTGTCGGTCATGCGGAACCACGTGCACGGGTCCACCACCGTGGTCAGCTCGCCTTCCGGCATCTTGCCGGGGGCGCACGAGCCGGGGTAGGAGCCGCGCGGGTTGTAGTCGAGCAGGTCCGCGCCGGCCCCGCCGAAGACGTGGTCGACGAAGCGGTCGCCGGTGCCGCGGGCGGCCGGGTCGAACACGCCGCCGGACAGGCAGTCGGCGGTGGCCGCGTCCAGGGCCGGGTCGCAGCCCTTTCCGCCCCACAGCAGGTCGTCGCCGTCGCCGCCGAACACCTCGTCGCCGCCGCTGTCGCCGTTGATCAGGTCGTCGCCGGCGCCGCCGTGCATGCTGTCGCGTCCTGGGCCGCCGCGCATGCGGTCCGCGCCGCCCTTGGCGAAACCGTCGTGCGGCATGGCCGCCTGTGTCCAGGTGTCGCCGTCGGTGTCGTGCAGCAGGTCGGTGCGGCGGTCGTAGGTGCCGGGCTGGAAGCCCTTGTAGGTCTCCTTCGGCGGGGCGTTGAGGCTGACGGTGAAGCCGAGCCGCTGTGCGTCGGAGGCGTCGATGCGCTCGTTCAGCACGCCGCCGCGGTCGCCGAGCATGGCGTCCTCGCCCGCGCCGCCGTCCAGGGTGTCGTCGCCCAGCTCGCCGAACAGGTCGTCGTCGCCCTGGCCGCCGTGGAGGGTGTCGTCGCCGTCCTGGCCCCACAGCGCGTCGTCGCCGTCGTCGCCGTACAGGTGGTCGCCGCCGTAGGAGCCGGCCGGCTCGCAGGTGGCCTGGGCCTGGGTGCAGAACCTGGTCGAGTCGCCCGGCAGGGCCGGGTCGTGGCTGCGTACGCGGGTGGCGTCCGCGGGCGCCTGGCCCGCCGGGTAGCGCTCGGTGTAGACCTTCTCGGCGTTGCCCGTCACGGTGCGGACGAGCGAGCCGTTGTCGCCGAGCAGGACGTCGGCGCCGCCGTTGCCCTCGATCGCGTCGGCCTCGTCGGCGGCGGCCTGCTTGGCCGAGCCGCCGATCAGGTCGTCCTGACCGGGGGTGTCGTCTCCTTCCAGGTCGGCGGGGCCGCTGGGGTCGCCTCTCCAGCCGGGGTCGGGCAGGGGTCGCGTGGTGGTTCGGGTGGACTCGGCCGCCAGGGGCAGGTCGCCGCGGATCTGGTCCGCGCCGTCGCCGCCCTCGGCGTAGTCGCCCTGGCCGCCGCCGGACATCTGGTCGTCGCCGCCCTGCCCCCACAGGACGTCCACGCCGGCCCCACCGGACACCCGATCCGCCCCTGCCCCACCACCCGAGCCTTCGCCTGAGCCGTCGGTCAGGAGTGTGACCGCGCGTGGGGTCATCGGGGCGCCCGCCGAGCCGATGCGGACGGTGGCCCTGGCCGGGGTGCCCGCCAGCGTCACCACGGCGTTGTCGCCGGCCACGACGTCGTCGCCGGGGCCGCCGTAGAGCGCGTCGGAGGCGTCGTCGGCCGCGGTGTGGGTGCCGCCGACCAGGTCGTCGTCGCCCTGGTCGCCCTCGACCCAGTCCACGCCCGCGCCGCCCTCGACGTAGTCGTCGCCCTCCTGGCCGCGCAGCCGGTCGGGACCGCCCTGGCCGAAGATCGCGTCGTTGCCCGCGCCGCCGTCGGCCACGTCCGGGCCGAGGCCGCCCGCGAGCAGCTTCACCTGGTGCGCGGCCGTCTGGCCCGGCCGCACGGCGACCGAGGTCGCCGGGTCGGCCGCCGCCGCACCGGCCACCGGCTCACCGGACGGCGTCGCCGCGGCGGACGGCGTCCCCGAAGGGCTCCCCGCCGCAGCCGGACTAACCGTGCCGGACGGGGTGCCGGACGGGGTGCCCGACGGGGTGCCCGACGGGGTGCCCGACGGACCACCAGACGGACCGCCCGATGGGGTGGCTGACGGGGTGGGGGTGGTGGTCAGGGTGGCGTTGTCGGCGGCGATCACGTCCGGGCCGTCGCCGCCCAGCAGCGTGTCACCGCCGTCCGGGTACGCGCCCGAAGCGCCGCCCACCAGTTCGTCCTCCCCCGCCTCGCCGTACACCTCGTCGCCGCCGACGCCGCCCTCCAGGTGGTCGTCGCCCGCGTCGCCGTGCACCTCGTCGGCGCCGATCCCGCCGTGCGCCCGGTCGGCGCCGTCGCCGCCGTGGATCACGTCCGGGCCGCCGGCCTCCTGCGGGGTGCCGTCGAGGTCGAACGGGCCGCCGGCGTCGCCGTTGTCGCCGATCAGCCGGTCCGCCCCGGCGTCGCCGTACAGGAAGTCGCCCTTGTCGTCCTTGCCCGCCGTACGGGTGCCGCCGATCACCAGGTCGTCACCCTCGCCGCCGAACAGACGGTCCTGCCCGGACTCGCCCACCACGGTGTCGTCGTGCGCGCCGCCGTACAGGGTGTCGTCGCCGGAGCCGCCGGTCACCTCGTCGGCGCCGTCGTCGCCGAGCGCCGTGTCGTCGCCGGAGCCGCCGGAGACCCGGTCGTCGCCCGAGCCGCCGGCCAGGCGGTCGTCGCCGCGTTCGCCGCAGACCACGTCCTGGCCGCCGCCGGCCTCGACGCGGTCGGCGCCGCCGCCGGCCGACACGGTCTCCTTGCCCGCGCCGCCGATGATCAGGTCCCGGCCGTCGGCGGCGCCGTCATGCTCCTCGCACGGCTCGTCCCGCCGGCGGTCGCCGAAGACGGTCGCGCCGCCGTCGCCGCCGATGACGTGGTCGTTCCCGTCGCCGCCGGACAGTTGCTTGGCCGAGGGCTGGACGCCCGCCGGCAGCGGCAGGTGACGCACCTGCCGGGCCGGGCCGAAGTCGTCGCGGCCCTGGGCCTCGCCGACGTCGGACGGTTCGGCGATCATCCAGTCGTCGCCGGGGCCGCCGGAGATGTCGTCCTTGCCGTGGCCGCCCGCGAGCACGTCGTCCCCGCCGCCGCCGATGATCTGCACGGCCTCGCCGGGGGCCGAGTGGCCGGCGACCAGGTCGACGGCCTGACCACCGTACACCTTGTCGGCGCCCGCGCCGGTGTCGACGTAGTTCGGCCCGGAGTCGGCGGGTCCCGCCTCGTCGCGGCCGATCTCCTCGCGCGGCCCGGTGTAGATCTCGTCGGCCGCCGAGCCGCCGGTCAGGGTGTCGGCGCCGGGGCCGCCGACCAGCAGGCTCGGCTGCGCGCGGAACCGCGGCGAGGGGTCGGTGGCGGCCAGCGGGCTGTCGGAGGCGACGGCGATGGTGTCGTTCCCGCCGTTGCCGTACAGCTTGTTCTTGCCGAGACCGGCCGCGATGCGGTCGGCGCCGTCGGCCGGGCCGTCGTCCGGCGCGCCGGGCAGGTCGTCGCCGGTCCAGTCGGCGACCTCCACGTCGCCGACCTTGCGGGTGGCGGGGGTCAGGCGGCCGTCGCCGGCCGCCCAGCCGCCCGCGCCGCCCATGGTGACGTAGTCGTCGCCGGGGCCGCCGGCCACGATCGCGGCGGGCCCGTCGTACTGGTCGCCGCTGGTGATCTGGTCGTCGCCCTTGCCGCCGTCGATCACGTTGCGGCCGGCGCCGGTCAGGATCAGGTCGTCGCCGTCGCCGCCGAACGCCACCACCGTCCGGTCGAACGGGTGAGCTCCGGCGGTGTCGTCGCCGTACCCCTGGAAGACCAGCCGCAGCGCGCCCTTCGCGCCCCGGCCGTCGGCCAGGACCCGCGTCAGGCCGGACGCGCGGTGCTCCTCGCGCACGCCCAGCGCGGTGACCACGAAGCCCTCGTCGCCGGGGAGCTGGCTGACGGTCCACTGCTCGGCGTCGTCGCCCGGCTTGGCGGTGCTGCCGCCCCTGGCCTTGCGCATCGGTCCGACGTGCAGCACGAGGGCGTCGCCCGCCTCGGTGGCGAGCTTCGGCGGGTCCTCGTCGCACTTGGGCCGGACGGAGAAGTCGAGCAGTTTGGCCTCGACGATGGTCCAGTCGAACCGCTTCTTGAAGATCGAGATGCCCACCTCGACCCACGCCTTCAGGTAGACCTTCAGCTCGCCGTCCAGGGAGAACAGGCACAGCGGGTTGCGCAGCAGGACGTCGGCGAACTCGAAGAACCGGAACTTGCCGTCGTTGGTGGGATCGAGCCAGTTCATGGCGACGGTGAGGAAGATGCCGCCGCTCACGCCCGCCTTGACCAGCACCACGTCGACCGCCGCGCCCGCCTCCAGCCGCCCGGTCAGGGAGATCGCCGGCAGCGGCCGGCCCTGGTCGTCGGTGGTCTTCAGGTAGAGGCTGTCGAGGACCTGGAGGTCGACCTTGCCCTGCTCGATCGCCTTGCGGATGCCGTACGTGTCGAAGCCCGCCCTGATCTGGGCCTCGACCCCGGCGGTGCCGGAGATGACCACCATGATCGGCGGCGGCGACCAGACCGGGCCGAAGGACTGGCTGTAGGAGAAGCCGAGGCGCAGCGGCCCGGAGTCGAACGCGACCAGCTCCACGTCCTTGCCCATCAGCAGGCTGAAGATCGACCGTCCGGCGTTCTGCAGCACGGGGAAGCTGAAGCCCGCCTTCGCGGAGTGCTCCATCGGCCCCTGCGCGTCGGCGGTGGCCGCCTTGGCCTTCCCGCACGATCTGGCGCCCTGGTCGAGCGCGGCGAACAGGTCGTCCGTGGCGGGCGCCACGTCCTTGATCAGCGAGTCGGCGACGTCGGGCGAGTTCTCGGTGTCCAGCGCGCGGTCACCGGCCACGGTGAAGCTGCCGATCGGGATGTGCAGCTCTCCCTGGCAGTCGGGCAGCGACGTGACCAGCCTGCCGACCTCGATCATCCGCTCGATGAACTTCGTCGTGCCGCCGCCGGCGACGGTGTTGTACTTCTTGGCGATCGTCATCAGGTTCACCTCGCCGCCGCCCGCGGCCCTGCTCAGGTCCGACAGCACGGGGATGGGCGCGTAGAGCTGGTCGATCACCGGTTTGACCGGGTCCGTGACCTTCTTGACCTGGGTCACCACCGGCCCGAGGACGCTCCGGAAGAAGTCGCCGGCCTCCAGGTTCACGTTGTTGAAGGCGATGTTCAGGTTCGCCGGGTCGGGTGAGCCGCCCTTGGTGAGGTCCCAGTCCAGGTCGAAGTCGCCGTACAGGCCGGGGAACATGGCCGAGCCGGCCGTCACCTTGAAACGCCAGTCCACCGCGACCTTGGCCTTCAGTGACGTCTCCACCAGGCTGCCGGCGTCGGCGAGCTGGTCCAGGCCGATCCGGCCGACCGGCTTGAACCCGATGGTGAAGGCGCCCGCGAACAGGTCGGGGGCGTTCTGCTCGCGGTTCTTGAGCGTGACGTCGAGGATCGCCAGCCGGGCGTTGATCTCCTCGGGCAGCGAGACGTTCACGCCGACGGTCGCCCGCGGCCGGTTGGCCTCGCCGGCGTCGACGTAGAAGCCGCTGGTCCGGTCCAGGCCCACCATGACCTCGGCGTGCCAGCCGAGCTCGGCCCGTACGCCCTTGCCCTTGCCCTGCTTGAGCGCGAGGCCGGGGACGCCGACGTCGAGCGGCCGCTCCACGCCCAGGCAGTCCTTGACGCAGCCCTGTTCGGGATCGACGTCGCCCTTGCCGACGCTGATCTTGAACGCGATGCCGGTCAGCTCGGCGCCCTTGGCCGCGTCGCAGGCCTCGGGCTTGGCGGGATCGGGGACGGGCGCCTGCACGCAGGTGATCACCGGCTGCACGCCCGGCCCGACCTTGGGCGCGAGCTCGTCGTTGTACCACTTGCGCAGGTCGCCGCCGGTGGGCACCTTGCCGCCGTTCGGCAGCTTGGCGAGGGCGGCCTTGATCTCCTGGCGCTTGGCGCCGACGAAGTCGGCCCCCTGCTGGAGGTCGGCGCCGACCATGGGCAGCCTGCCCTTGCCGGAGGCCATGCGCATGCCGGTCTCCAGGGCGGTGAGGTAGCGGTCGATGCCGTCGCCCAGGTTGGTCCAGTCCAGCTCCAGGCCGGGAGGCAGGGTGGAGAAGTCGAAGGAGGGCAGCTCCAGCCGGTTCACGTCGCCGGGCAGCTTCTTGGTGAGGTCGAACATCTCGGCCAGCGGGGCGGCCCTGGGCAGCCGCAGCACGAGCGCGTGCTTGCCGTCCGCGGTGAGCGGCGCGCCGTTGAGGTAGGCGGGCAGGACGGCGCACAACGCGAGGTCGGTGTCGTCGCGATGCGGGTCGCGGTCGCAGGCGACCGGGTCGCTCGTCTCGTTCAGGGCCAGGTCGAGCCCGGAGAAGAACGCGGCGGGGGGCACCGCGTCCTGGGACTCGCCGCCGTAGCGCAGGCTCACGCCGTAGCCGAGCCTGGCCTGCAGCGGGTCGTCGCCCTGCTTGCCGAGCGCCAGCGGCAGCGGGCCGACGTCGGCCTGGACCGTGCCGTCGAGCTGCGCCTTCGCCTGGAGGTCGAGGCCGGAGTCGGTCTCGACGAGCAGGTCGCGGGCCGGGTCGAAGCCGCGCTTGAGCGCCACGCGCAGGCCGAGGCGCACCTCGCCCTCGACGGCGGCGTCCAGCGTGGCCGAGCCCTTGGCGGCGACCAGGCTGCTGTCGCCGAAGGCGAAGCGCAGCGGCTCCTGCACGGCCGCCTTCTTGTCGTAGGCCAGCGACAGCCGCAGGGCGCCGTCCTCGTAGCCGATGCGCGCCTGGCCGCCCAGCGCCTTGTTCAGCTCGGCCACCAGGGCCTGGACGGTGTCCGGCGGCGCGGCGGTCAGGCGGTCGATCGCGTCCCGCAACGGCGAGCGCAGCGCGTAGGCGGCGCCCGGCTCGGGCACGGCCTGGCCGAACTTCTCGGCGAAGGACAACGTGTGCTCGCCGCACGCGGTCGCGACGGTCAGCACCCGGGTGCCGACGGCGACGCGGCGGCCGACGTGCGCCTGGGTGAACGTGCGCGAGGGGTCGGTGACGTAGGCGTTCTCGTTGCCGCAGGCGCCGTCGCCGTAGACGACGCCGGGCCCCGAACCCATCTCCTCCGCGGCCACCAGGTCGGACAGCGAACGGCCGAGCAGCGGCAGCTTCGCCGTCATCGCGTCGTTGACCGGCCCGGTGCCCTTGACGCCGTCGAGGTAGGTGGCCACCGCGCCCAGGGACTTGATCAGCGCGCCGAACAGCGCCTGCGGGTTGTCGGGGTCGAAGGCGAAGTCCTTGACCTTGCCGATCTGGTCGAAGCCGCGGAAGCTGACGGTGGCGGGCTTGCCGAGGTCCGGCATCTCCACCTCGCCGGAGACCCTGCCGCCGAAGAAGTCGGCCAGGCCCGGCACGCCCAGCGTGAGCCGCGCCTTGGCCATCGCGTCCACCTGGGAGGTCAGGACGTCGCCCGGCTTGCTCGCCAGCCGCTCGAACAGCCTGGTCAGCGGCACGTCGCCGAGGTCCTTGAGGCCGACCTTGACCAGGTCGCCGCCGTTCCTGCTGCCCATGGTGAGATCACCGGTGAGCTGGACGCCCAGGTAGCCGGCGACGGCGTTGACGTTGACCGAGGAGAGCACCGACACGCGGGCGCCGAACAGGTCGCGGCCGGTCCGCAACATGATCCGGTCCGCGGCCCTGGGCAGCTCGTTCACCACGGTGGCGCTGCCGTCGGCGTTGACGTGCTTGTACGGGCACGCCTTCTGCTGCCCGTCCGGCCGCTGCGCGCAGCCCTGGCCGGTCACCGGGTCGCTCAGGTCGAGCACGAGCGTGGCCGAGGCGTGGTAGCCGCGCATGACGCCCGCCACGGCGGCGGTCGCGTTGGCGCGGTCGAGCCCGGCGGCGGCCTTGAAGGTGTCGCCGAAGGCGATCTGCCCGATCATGGGGTCGTTCGCGGAGATCCGGTACGGCGCGCCCGCGGCGGGCACGCCCCCGCGCCATCCCTCCTCGGCGAGGGTGACGGTGTCGGCGGTGTTGTCGGCCACGATGCCGCTCGACGTTCCGGCGGTGACCGTGCGCCCGGCGAACTGCCCCGGCGTCCACTTCTGCCCGGCGTGCCGCAGGGTCCTGGCCGCGTACGTGACGCCCGCGCCCGTCCCGCTGACGGTCTGGCCCGCGGGGTTGAGCGGCTCGGGGGCCGGGTTGACGGTCCGGTCCACGACGACGGTGAAGGCGATCTTCTTGGCGGCGTCGTCGTAGCCGGCGTCGGCGACCTTGATGATCGCGCCTGCGGGCAGGCCGCGGGCCTTGCCGAGCGCGGCGAACAGGTCCTGGATCGAGGTGAAGGTGGGCCGGCCGGTGTTGCGGTCCACGCTGGCGGCGGCGAAGGCGTGGATCGCCTCCGACACCTGCACGGCGTCGGCCAGCGAGCCGCGCATGAACGGCAGGTCGAGGTCGCCCTGCCCGTCCCAGCGGGCGCGCTGGGCGGCGGTGACCGCGTTGGCCAGGTGGGTCAGGCCGTCGAGCAGGTCCTTGGGCGTGAGCGTCTGGAAGCGGCCGAGCCGGTCCAGGTCGGCCTGGGTCACGCTGACGGCGGGCCCGCCGGTGGCGAGGTCGGGCCAGCTGGCGTCGATGGTGGCGGCGGCCCCCTCGACCTGGGCGCCGGCGAACGGCTGCGCGGTGACCTGCAGCCGGGCGGCGGCCGAGCCCTTGCGGGCGAAGGCGAACAGGCTGTCCGAGCCGAGTTCCGCGGTGTCCAGCCTGCCGTTGCCGTCCGGGTCGGCGGCGGTGGCGGCGAACTCGGCGTCGACGGAGAGCGTCGAGGCCGCCGAGAGGTCGACGCCGAGGATGCCGAAGGCGGCGGTGGGCCTGGCCCCGGCGGCGAGCCTGCCTTCGGCCCGCACGGTCAGGCCGGCGTCCCTGGCCAGCCAGGCGGACTTCGTGGCCGGGTCGTAGGCGAAGGGCAGCTTGGCGGTGAGCTTCAGCGTGACGTCCACGCCGCCCGAGGTGGTCAGCGAGACCTTGGGCTGGGCGCTGCTGACGGAGATCGGCCGGCCGGCCGCCGTCCTGGTGACCTCCAGGGTCAGGTCGAGCCGCCTGATCCCGTTCTGCGTGCTCGCCTTGGCCAGGAGCTTTCCGGCGCGGGGGCCGGAAAGCTCGTACTCGTCCTGGAGGTCGTCCAGGGTGGTGAGGCCCTTGAGCTGGTCGTGGACGGCCACCTGGAACAGGTCGGCCAGGCCCAGGGCGTCCTCGCCGCCGGGCACCAGGCCGACGAACGGCAGCTGCTCGCCCATCGGGCCGAGCGTGGCCAGGCCGCCGCCCGCGGCCGTGAACCGTTCGATCGCGGACAGCAGCGCCGCGGTCTCGGCGTCCGGTGCCGCGGACGCGACGGCCGGCGGCGGCACGGCCGCGACCAGACCCACTAACAACGCCAATGCGCAGACCACGCGCGACAATCGCCGGCTTGCCACCAGACCCCCCAGTGCGAAGACACAACGAACCGGGTACGTATCTAGCGATCAAGGCTTGTGCGTGACTTGGATCCGGCTACAAGCGCAGGTCAGGGACCGCCGGTTCCGGGGCCGGGCGCAGCGACGCGCGCAGGCGGGCCATCTCCCCGGCGATCGTGGCGACGGTCCAGTGGGCGTTGAGCCCGCTCGGGTTCGGCAGCACCCACACGCGGGCGCCGCCGACCTGCTCGGGCTGGGGGCCGATGACCGCCTTGGGCCGGGCGAAGGCCGTCCGGTACGCCGAGATGCCGAGCACGGCCAGCACCTGCGGCCCCAGCTCGGCCACCTTCTCCGCCAGCTGCCGGCCGCCCGCCAGCAGCTCGTCCCTGGTCAGCTCCGCCGCCTTGGCGCTGGCCCGGGGGACGATGTTCGTGATGCCCAGCCCGTACGAGGGGAGCAGGTGCTGCTCGGCGGGGGCCAGCAGGCGCGGCGTGAAGCCGGACAGGTGCAGCGCGGGCCAGAACCTGTTGCCCGGCCGGGCGAAGTGGTGGCCGGTGGCCTCCGACATCAGGCCGGGGTTGATGCCGCAGAAGAGCACGTTCAGGCCGGGACCGAGCACGTCGACAAGCACGTGCCGGAGGTTAGCCCACTCCGCGGCGTGGTCAGCCCATGTCTTCCAGCTTGCGGCCCTTGGTCTCCTTGACCCATTTGCTGACGAAGAAGAAGGACAGCGCGGCGAACAGGGCGTACATGGCGTAGGTGAGCGGCAGGTTCCACTCCGACAGCGCCGGGAACGAGACCGTGATCAGCCAGTTGGCGATCCACTGCGCGGCGGCGGCGACGCCGAGCGCGGCGGCGCGGATGCGGTTGGGGAACATCTCGCCGAGCAGCACCCAGACCACCACGCCCCACGACAGGGCGAAGAACAGCACGAACACGTTGGCCGCGACGAGCGCGATCGGCCCCTGCGGGCTGGGCAGCGAGACCACGCCGCCGACCTCTCGGGACGCGCTGAACGCCCAGGCCGCGGTGCCCAGCGCGATCGCCATGCCGGCCGAGCCGACGAGCAGCAGCGGCTTGCGCCCGATCCGGTCGACCAGCGCGATCGCGATGAACGTGCCGATGATGTTGATGATCGAGCTGGAGAAGCTGATCAGCAGCGAGTTGCTCTGGTTGATGCCCACCGACTGCCACAACACCGACGAGTAGTAGAAGATCACGTTGATGCCGACCAGCTGCTGGAACGCCGACAGGACGACGCCGACCCAGACGATCGGCAGCAGGCCGAGCGCGCTGCCGCGCAGGTCCTTCAGCCCCGGCACGCGTTCGGTCCGCAGCACGTGCTGGATCTCGGCGATCCGGGCGTCGAGGTCCACGTCCTCGCCCTCGACCTCGGCCAGCACCTCGCGGGCCTTCCGCGACCGTCCCGACATGATCAGGTAGCGCGGCGACTCGGGGATGGTGGAGGCGAACAGCAGGTAGAGCAGGGCCGGGACGGCGCAGGCGCCCAGCATCCACTGCCACGCCTGCAGCCCCCACAGGTGGTTGTTGACGTCGCCGCCGGCCAGCTCGGCGATCAGGTAGTTGACGAGCTGCGAGACCGCGATGCCGAGCACGATGGCGAGCTGCTGGAAGGAGCCCAGCCGCCCCCGGTAGGCGGGCGGCGCGACCTCGGCGATGTAGGCAGGCCCGAGCACCGAGGCCATGCCGATCGCGAAGCCCGCGATGACCCGCCACAACCCCAGGTCCCAGATGGCGAACGGCAACATCTGCCCGATCGAGCTGACGGTGAACAGGCCGGCGGCCACCTGCATCGACCGGGTACGCCCCCACCGGTCGGCCAGCCCGCCGCCGATCCAGGCCCCGAGCGCGGACCCGAGCAGCGCGATGGCCACGACGAAGCCGATCTGGACCGCTCCCACGTCGAAGTGCCGCTGGATGCCGGTGACCGCGCCGTTGATGACCGAGCTGTCGTATCCGAACAGGAACCCGCCGATGGCCGCCGCCGCGGTGATGAAGACGACGTGGCCCAGATGCTCCTGATGGGTGTACCGAGTTGCCATACAGGTCCCTTCCCCGTGATCGGGGACCTACCCGGAGATCACCTGTGTAGCGCGGCGCTTACCCAACCTTGCCACAAACCGGACGTCAGGCCCGGGTCAGCCAGAAGACCGCGATCACGACGACCGCCACCACCACCGCCACGGCGTACCGCAGCAGCGCGCGCCCGAGAGCGCGCCGGACGTAGCCGGGACGGTGACGGTCGGCGGTCATCACAGGCTCCTTCGGGGGGACGGGGACGGGGACGGGGTCACAGGCGCGGGTCCACCGGCTCGGACTCCAGGGCGAGCACCGCGAAGACCGGCTCGTGCACCCGCCAGCCCGCCTCGCCGTCCGCCAGGCGCGACAGCGCCTCCAGGCCGAGGGCGTACTCGCGCAGCGCGAGCGAGCGCTTCTTGCCGAGGAAGCGGCGGCGCAGCACGTCGAGGGATTCGGTGTAGTCGGGCCCGTAGATGATCCGCAGGTACTCCCGGCCGCGCACCTTCACGCCGGGCTGCACCCGGCCGGGCACGTACGTGGCCGGCTTGACCACCATGCCCTCTCCCCCGTCGGCGGTCAGCGCCTCCCACCACGCGGTGGCCGCGGCCCTGGACTCCGGCGAGCCGAGCGTGACCGACACGTTCCTGGTCGGCGCGATCAGCGGCGAGTCGAGCAGCGCCAGCGTGGACAGGTGCCAGGCGTGCGGCTCCAGCGCCGTGGCCCGTCCCTCGCAGGCCAGGATCTGGAACGGCGCCAGCCTGATCCCGTCGAGACCGTCCACCGGCCAGCAGTAGCGCGCATAAGCGTCGCGGAACAGGGCAGCGTTGTCGGAGCGGCGTCGGGTGCGGGCCAACAACCCACCCACATCCAGCCCGCGTCCGGCCGCCGCTTCCAGAGCCGTGACGGCCTCCGGCAGCGCGGCCCGCGCGGCGGCGCCGACGGAGGCGTACTGCGACCTGATCAGCTCGCCCGCCTTGGCCGACCAGGGCAGCAGCTCGCAGTCGAGCACGACCCAGTCGGAGCCCAGCTCCTCCCACAGCGGCTCGCAGGCCGCGCGCACCGCCTCGACCAGCGGCGTCATGTCCCGGAAGAACGGCCGCCCGGTACGCGTGTAGACCGCGCCGGTGCTGCCGTCGGCCACGCCGAACCGGGCCGCGGCGACCTCGGGCGTCCTGGCCAGCACGGCGACGGCCCGCGAGCCCATGTGCTTCTCCTCGCACACGACCTCGGTCACCCCCGCCGCGGCGAACTCCTCGAACGCCTCGTGCGGGTGCTCCAGGTAGCCGTCGAGCCTGGACGTCTCCGGCGGCGCCATCGTCGGCGGCAGGTAGACCAGCCAGCTCGGGTCGACCGCGAACCGGCTCATGACCTCCAGCGCGGCGGCCGCGTTCTGCTCCAGCACCTTGACCCGGCCGCCGAAGCGGGTCTCGACGTGCCGGGTGCCGATCACGTCGCCGACGTCGAGCATGCCGGGCTCGCGGGCGGGGGCGCCGAGCGGCTTGGCCGGCTCGTACCAGACCTGCTCGGCCGGCACCTGGACGATCTCGCGCTCGGGGTAGCGCAGCGCGGTCAGGTGGCCGCCGAAGACGCAGCCGGTGTCCAGGCAGATCGTGTTGTTGACCCACTCGGGGGTGACCGTGGGCGTGTGGCCGTAGACGACCATGGCCCGGCCGCGGTACTCGTCGGCCCACGGGTAGCGGACCGGCAGGCCGTACTCGTCGGTCTCGCCGGTGGTGTCGCCGTACAGGGCGAAGGCGCGCACGCGCTTGGAGGCGCGGCCGTGGTAGGACTCCTTCAGCCCGGCGTGCGCGACGACGAGCCGGCCGCCGTCCAGGCGGTAGTGGCTGAGCAGGCCGTCCATGAACGTGCGAGCCCGCTCGGCGAACTCCGGCGGCCCGGCGGCGAGCTGGTCCAGCGACTCGCGCAGGCCGTGGGCGACGGTGACCTTGCGGCCGTTCAGCGCGCGCACGAGCTTCTGCTCGTGGTTGCCGGCCACGCAGATCGCGGTGCCCGCCTCGACCATGTCCATGACCAGGCGCAGCACGCCCGGCGTGTCGGGCCCGCGGTCGACCAGGTCGCCGACGAACACGGCGGTGCGGCCCTCGGGGTGGGTCAGGCCCTGCCAGCCGAGCTTGGCCAGCAGCGTCTCCAGCTCCGAGCGGCAGCCGTGCACGTCGCCGATGATGTCGAACGGGCCGGTCAGCTCGGTCCGGTCCGACCACGCCTTCTCGTAGGTGATCTCGGCGTTGTCGATCTCCTCCAGGCCGCGCAGCACGTGCACCCGCCGGAAGCCGTCGGCGGAGATCTTGGACAGCGAGCGGCGCAGCTCCTTGCGCTGGCGGATCACCACGCCGGGGCCGAAGTCGCGGTCCGGACGCGCGGCGTTGCGCTCGATCGCCACCTCCTCGGGCGTGTCCAGCACGATGGCGTCGGCCAGCACGTCGTGCTTCCTGGCCAGCTCGATGAGGCTCTTGCGGGCGGGGTACTGGACGTTGGTGGCGTCCACGACGGTGAACAGCCCCCTGGCCAGGCGCACGCCGACGATGTGGTGCAGCAGGTCGAACGCCGCGGGCGTGGCGGCCTGGTCGTTCTCGTCGTCGGACACCAGGCCGCGGCAGAAGTCGGAGGAGATGACCTGCGTGGGCTTGAAGTGCCGGCGCGCGAAGGTGGACTTGCCGCTGCCGGAGACGCCGACGAGCACCACGAGGGACAGCTCAGGAACGCTGATCACGGGTGAAGACTCCCATCTGGGTGGGCGGGCCGACCTCGGGGTCGTCCTCGCCGACGGGTTCGACGGCGACGTGGTAGCCGTACTGGGCGGCCACCCGGGCGGCCCAGGCGGCGAACTCGGCGCGCGTCCACTCGAAGCGGTGGTCGGGGTGGCGCAGGCCGGTCAGGAACTCGTAGCGCACGTTGTGCTCGATGTTGGGGGTGGTGACGAGCACGTGGCCCGGACGGGCGCGGCCGAACACGACGCGTTCGAGCGCGGCCAGGCGCGGCGGGTCGACGTGCTCGACGACCTCCATGAGCACGGCGGCGTCGTAGCCCGCCAGGCGCTTGTCGGTGTAGGTGAGCGCGCCCTGGAACAGCGTGAGCCGGGCCCGCTTGCTGTCGGGCATGCGGTCCAGGCGCAGCTTGCGGGCGGCGATGGTGAGCGCCAGGGAGGAGACGTCCATGCCGGCGACGCGCGCGAACCTGGGCCTGGCCAGCAGCGCGGCGACCAGCTCGCCCTGCCCGCAGCCCAGGTCGATCACGCTCGTCGCGCCGAGCTCTTCGAGCCTGCGCAGCACGGCCTCGCGCCGCAACGTGTTGAGCGGCCGCGCCTTCCGCACCGCGCCCGCCTCCCCGGCTTCCGCGACGGCCTCGGCTTCCGCGGCGCCCTCGCCAACGGCACCGGCCTCGGCGGCGGCTTCCGCGGCGGCGGCCTCGTCGGCCGCGGTCTCCCCGGCGGGGGCCTCCTCGGCGAGCGCCGGCTCCAGCTCCTCCTCGGTCTCGTCGCCCAGCTCGGCCAGCCTGGTCAGCGCGGTGCGGGCCAGCGCCCAGCGCCGCCCGAAGTAGCGCCGGGCGATCAGGCCGCGCTCCGGATGAGCGCCGAGCCAGCCCGCCCCCGCCCTGACCAGCTTGTCGATCTCGTCGGAGGCCATCCAGTAGTGCTTGCCGTCGTCGAGCACGGGGAGCAGCACGTAGAGGTGGTTCAGCGCGTCGGCCAGCAGGACGGTGCCGCGCAGGGTCAGCCGCACGTACCGGGACTCGCCCCATTCGGGGAAGCCCTCGTCGAGCGGCAGCGTCTGCGCCTCCACCGCCCACCCCAGCGGCTCGAACAGCCGCCGGGCCAGCTCAGGGCCGCCCCGGCAGGGCAGCGCGGGCACCCGGATCTCCAGCGGCAGCGGGGTGCCCGGCAGCTCGGGACGGGCCTTGCAGCGGCCCGCCCGCGCGGTGCGGAAGACGTCGGCGAGCGCGACGGCCAGCAGCGAGGAGGCCGCGTACGGGCGTCGTTGACGTACTGCGACAGGCTGAAGTCGGGCGAGTTCCGGCCGCGCGAGCGGACCAGCGCGATCGGGTCGACCTCCAGCAGGAGGGCCGCCGTGCAGCGCTCCTCGCCCGCCTCCGGGTAGAACACCGTGGCCGTGCCGAACGATTGGCCGAACTCCTGCACGCGCTCGGGATGCTTGTGCAGGAGGAAGCCCAGGTCGGTGGCCGGCGTGGCGGTGGTCGTGATCGTCAGCAGCACGTCCCAAGTGTGCCGTAGCCGGACGAAGCACCGCCAACGGAATTACACGTGCGGCAACACCTCGGCGGCGATGAGCTCCAGGTGCTCCAGGTCGGCCAGGTCGAGGACCTGGAGATAGACCCGCTCGGCCCCGAGCTTGGCGAAGGCGCCCAGCTTGGCCAGCACCTCCTCGGGGGTGCCGCACAGGCCGCCCTCGCGCAGCACGCCGGGGTCCTGGCCGATGGCGGCGGCGCGCCGCTCGATCTCGGCCTGGTCGGCGCCCACGACGACGGTCTGCGCCGCCGACAGGATCAGGCGGCGGCCCGCCTCGTCGGCCGCCTCGCGGACCCGCGTGAACGCCTGCCCGGTGTCGGCCAGGGTGCGGAACGGCACGTTGTACTCGTCGGCGTACGTGGCCGCCAGCCGCGGCGTGCGCTTGGCGCCGAAGCCACCGATGATCACCGGCGGGCGGGGCCGCTGGACCGGCTTGGGCAGCGCCGGCGAGTCGACCAGCCGGTAGTAGCGGCCCTCGAAGGAGTAGGAGTCCTTCGCCGTCCACAGTCCGGTGACGATCTCCAGCTGCTCCTCGAACCGGCCGAACCGCTCGCCGAGCGGCGGGAACGGGATGCCGTACGCGGAGTGCTCCCCGTCGAACCAGCCGGTGCCGAAGCCCAGCTCGACCCGGCCGCCGCTCATCTGGTCGACCTGGGCCACGCTGATCGCCAGCGGGCCGGGCAGCCGGAACGTGGCCGGCGTCACCAGCGTGCCGAGCCTGATCGTGGAGGTCTCCCTGGCCAGGGCGCCGAGCGTCACCCAGGCGTCGGTGGAGCCGGCGCCGGGGTCGCCGGGGCCGATGCGCTGGTAGTGGTCGGACCGGAAGAAGGCGTCGAACCCCAGGCGTTCCGCGGCCTGGGCGACGGCGAGCAGGTCGTCATAGGTGGCGCCCTGCTGGGGCTCGGTGAAGATCCGCAGCTTCATGAGGCTCATTATCCGCCCACATCGGACGGCGACCGGAAAAGCCCCACGCCGTCCGGCGAACACTTGCTACCTTCACCAGCAACCGCTGAAAGTAGCCGATCGATCACGATGGGTGGCATATGTCGCGGAAAGCAAGAGAGTCCGGCACGCTCCCCCGCCCGCTGGCGGTGCTCGCCGCGCTCGCGCTCGCCGGAGCCACGGCCCTGGCGATCCGGATGTTGCCCGCGGGCGCCGAGCCCGCGCCGCCGTCCGGCGCCGCTCCCGTCCGCTTCGCGCCGCCGGAGCGGCCGCCGGCGGTCCGGCAGCCGCCGGGTTCGTACGTGGGGTTCGTCGACACCGCCCGCGACCCGGGCTTCGACCTGGCGGCCGAGTCGCGCGCCACCGGCGTCGCCCGGTACGCGCTCGGCCATCTCGTCGCCGGCGACGACGGCTGCCTCGTCCGATGGGCCGGGCCGCCGCGGGCGGCGGGCGACCCGGTGGCCGCCGGGCTCGGGCGGCTGAGGGCGGCGGGCGGCGACGCCTTCCCGGTGTTCGGCGGGCCCGGCGGGGACGACCCGGCCGTCACGTGCACCAGGCCGGGCGGCCTGGCCACCGCCTACCGCAGGGCGGCCGGCGCGCTCGGGGCCGCCGCGGCGGGGTTCGAGGTCCGCGACGCCGACCCGGCCGCCGCGCTGCGCAGGGCGCGGGCGCTGCACGCCCTGCAAGGGGAACGGCCGCTGCGGGTCTTCTTCAGCCTGCGCCTGACACCGGACGGCCTGGACGCGGCCGACCTGGCGGTGCTGCGCGCGACCCGGCGGGAGGGCGTCCGGGTGGACGCCGTCGAGCTGCTGGCCGAGATGGAGCCGCGTACCGGGCCGCAGGGGCGGCTGCGCAGGCTGGGATCGGCCGTGCGGGCGGCGGCCGGGCAGCTCGCGCGGGCCTACGGCGTGCCCGGCGAGGAGCAGGTGTGGGAGCGGCTCGCCCTGACCCCCGTGCTCGCCAGGCCCGGCGATCTGGACGAGCCGGAGGCCCGCAAACTGTCGGAGTACGCCGTCCGGCACGGGCTGGCCTGGTTGTCGCTGCGCGGCGCGCCTCCCAAACCGGAAATATCCCGCATTCTCTGGCAGACCCACTCCTGACATAGGATTTTCTCCGGATCCAGGGGGTGAGGACGACGACGGCGAGCCGTGCGGCGAGCGCGCGCAAGATCCTCATCCACTGGATGGACGCCATGGTCATCCTCCTGGGCCTGGTGTTCGTCACCCTCGTCCTCATCTACGCCGCGCGCGGCCAGATGGGCGTCCCGCAGGCGCTGCTCACGATCGCCTTCCTGGCGGGCCAGTTCACGCTGTTCCCCTCCGTGCTGCGGGCCGCCTTCGACGACCGGCCGCGGCCCACGGCGAAGCTGCTGGTGTCCGGGGCGTGCGCGGCCGGCTCGGTGCTGCTGTTGCCGCACGACGAGATGGCGAGCACGGCCACCTGGCTGGAGACCGGCGTCCTGTGGGTGTCGGTGGTCGCGTTCTACCTGCCGCTGTGGGCCACGGCCTGCCTGGGCGCCGCCGTGACCGTCCTGGTCAGCGGGTACGTCGTGTCGATCACCGACCGGTCCTGGGCCGGCACGCTGATCCCCGAGGCGGCCAGTTGCGCGCTCATGGTCGCGGCCATGCTGCTGTGGCGCTGGTTGTGGTGGACGATCAGGGACGCCAGCGACGGCCAGGAGGCCAAGGCGCGCCTGGCCATCGCCGAGGAGCGCCTGCGCTTCGCCCGCGACCTGCACGACCTGCTCGGCCGCAGCCTGTCGGTGATCACGCTGAAGAGCGAGCTGGCGGCCAAGTTGTCGGCCAAGGACCAGGCCAGGGCCCTCGCCGAGATGGACGCGGTGCGCGAACTGGCCCGCGACTCGCTGGCCGAGGTGCAACTGGCCGTGGACGGCTACCACACGCTCGACCTGGACACCGAGCTGGCCGGCGTACGGGCGGCGCTGGAGGCAGCCGGCGCCCGCTGCCTGATCGAGACCAGGGCCGGCGACCTGTCCCCCGCCGGGCGCGCGCTGCTGGCCTGGGTCGTGCGCGAGGGCGGCACGAACGTGCTCAAGCACAGCTCGGCCACCACCTGCGCGATCACCATCGAGGGCGGCGTGCTGGAGATGCGCAACGACGGTGTCAAAGACCTCTCCGCGGCCCCGGGCAGCGGCCTGCGCGGCCTGTCGGAGCGCCTGACCACGGCGGGCGGCTCGCTCTCGGCCGCCCCGACGCCCACCGGCGAGTTCCTGCTGCGCGCGGCGGTGCCCGCGTGAGGCGGCCGACCCGGCTGGACAAGGTCCGCTGGCTGATCGTCTACTCCACCGACATCATCCTGCTGGTGTCCGCGACCGGCTTCTACAACCTGTACCTGCTCGGGCAGAGCGTCGATCTGCCCCGGCAGGTGTTCGTGGCCGCCGGCGTGCTGCTGCTGGTCTTCATGGCGCTGGCCACGCGGCCGTTCCGGATCGCCGTGCGCGGCGGCCCCCGCCCGACGGCGCTGCTGGCCGTCACCGGGGTGCTCGCCCTGGTCCTCGCGGCCGGCACGATCCTGTACACGGTGCCGGTGTGGCTGGCGATGCTGGCCCCCTTCGTCCGCCGCCGGACGATCGTCATGTTGTCGGTCGGCTGGATCGCCGTCCTGGTGGCCGTCCTCGCGCTGACCATGGGCCTGCCCGTGGAGATGCTGTCGGCGGTCGTGGTGCTGGCCGTGTTCACCGGCATCGGCGTGGGCGGCGTGCTGGCGAACCTGTGGTTGTGGCGGGTGGCCAAGGAGGCGCACGAAGGGCAGGAGGCCAGGTCCAGGCTGGCCGTCTCGGAGGAGCGGCTGCGCTTCGCCCGCGACCTCAACGACCTGCTCGGGCAGAGCCTGGCCGACGTCTCGGCCAGGACCGCCCGCGCCGCCGGCTCGCTGCCCGGCGACCCGGCCGCCGCCGAGCGGGCCATGTTCGAGGTGCGCGACCTGGCCAGGCGGTCGCTGCGCGAGGTGCGGACCGTGGTGCAGAACTACCGGGCGCTCGACCTGGACGAGGTGCTGGCCGGCGTCCGGGCGGTGCTGGAGGCGGCCGAGGTCCGCTGCACGGTACGGGCCGACACCACGGCGCTGGCCCCGGAGGCGCGCACCCTGCTCGCCACCGTCGTCCGCGAGGGCGCCACCAACGTGCTCAAGCACAGCACGGCCGAACGCTGCACGATCACGATCGAGAACGGGGTGCTGGAGATGTCCAACGACGGGGTGAGCGGCCCGGTGGGCGAGCACGCGGCCAACGGGCTGGCGGGCCTGGCCCAGCGGGTCGGCGCGGCGGGCGGCGTGCTGCGGGCCGAGCCGACGTCCGACGGCGGCTACCTGCTGCGCGCGGCGGTGCCGGCATGACCACCCGCGTGCTGCTCGCCGACGACGAGCACCTGATCCGCGGCGCGATCGCCGCCCTGCTCGACCTGGAAGACGGCATCGAGGTCGTGGCCCAGGTGGGCCGGGGCGACGAGGTCGTGGACGCGGTCGCCGAACACCGCCCCGACGTGGCCGTGCTGGACATCGAGATGCCCGGCATGGACGGCCTGAGCGCCGCCGAGCGGATCAGCGCCCAATGCAAGATCGTCATCCTGACCAGCCTGGGCCGCCCCGGCTACCTGCGCCGGGCGATGGCCGCCGGCGTGAGCGGCTTCCTGGGCAAGGACGCCTCCGCCGAGGAACTGGCGATGGCGATCCGCAAGGTCATGGCCGGCGGCCGCTACCTGGACGCCGAGCTGGCCGCCGCCGCGATGGCCGCCGGCGACAGCCCGCTGACCGAACGGGAGCGCGACGCGCTGCGCCTGGCGGGCGACGGGGCGACGATCTCCAGGATCGCCGGCGAGCTCCACCTCACCGAGGGCACCGTGCGCAACTACCTGTCCAGCGCCATGACCAAGCTCAACGCCCAGAACCGGCTGGAGGCGATCCGCACCGCCCAGCGCATGGGCTGGCTCTGACGTCGGCGCCGGTGATCTCAGCGCCAGTTGGTGATCCGGCGCAGCACGTACTCCACCGGGCCGTGGCGGTGGGTGCGCAGCCAGCGTGCGCTCGCCCACACGAGCACGGTGTAGATCGCCAGGGCGACGCCCATCACCGCGATCGGTGACAGCCTGCCCGCGAGGGCGAGCCCGTACCCGGTGAAGACCAGGGCGATGAGCAGCGACTGGCCGACGTAGTTGGAGGCGGCCACCCGTCCCGGCGCGGCCAGGACGCGGCCCGCCGCCGGGAAGCGGCCGATCAGCCGGAGCAGGGTGGCGACGTAGGCGGCGGCCAGCAGGATCGAGGTGAGCGTGTTGACCGCGCCGCCGAGCAGCTCGACCGCGCCGGTCCGGCCGGACGTCCAGGCGTACAGCAGGCCGCCGGGCAGTCCGATGCCGAAGCCGGCCCACTGGACGCGGGCCAGCAGGCGGGGCCGGCGCCCGATCCCCTCCAGCAGCCTGGACTTGCCGGCCGCGAGCCCGAACAGGAACATCGCCAGCGCGGTCGGCCCCTGGAAGAGCCAGATCATCGCCACCAGCGGCGGGTAGAGCTCGGTCTGCATCGTCAGGAAGTCCAGCGGGCCGCCGGTGGCCAGGGCGAGCACGCGGGCGGCCGCCGCCGGATCGGCCGCGGCGGGCTGCCCGGCGGCCGGGTCGAGGGTGGACAGCCAGGCGAGGGCCAGCCAGAACAGGGTCAGCGCGCCGATGATCGAGGAGCCGGCGATGACGGCCGTCCGCGGTCCGAGCCCGCGCAGGGCCAGCAGGACCAGGCCGAGCACGGCGTACAGGGTGAGGATGTCGCCGATCCACAGCAGCAGGCCGTGGGCCAGCCCGATGACGAACAGCGCCAGGCAGCGGCGCAACGTCCTGGCCCGTACGCTCGCCCCCGCCCGCTCGGCCGCCCGCATCTGCAGCGTGAAGGAGTACCCGAACAGGAACGAGAAGATGATGTAGAACTTCGTCAGCACGAACGCCGTGATCGCCGAAGCCACGGGCCCGTCGGGGATGGGCATGGCGCCCGACAGCGCGTACCCCGGGTCGGCCAGGAAGCCGATGTTCGCGACCAGGATGCCCGCCAGCGCGAACCCGCGTACGGCGTCGACCTCCTGAACGCGTCCGGCGAGGGTGGTTTGCGTCATGCCCCGACGCTAGGGACGCCTCCCCGCGCGGCGCGTCCGTCCTTGGTCTGGACGGGCGTGACCAAAGGCTCAGCCGGGCGGATCGGCCGCGGCGGCGGCCACGGCGGCGTCGGCGGTGGGGTAGACCGGCAGGTGCGCGTCGACCCCGGTGATCTCCAGCAGCCGGGCGGGGGCGCCCTGCGGGGCCGCGAGGTAGACCCGCGCGTCGTGCGCGCGGGCCTCCTGGTGGCAGGCGAGCAGGGCGTGCAGCCCCGAGCTGTCCATGAACGTCATCGCGCTCAGGTCGAACACCACGTGGTCGGCCGGACGCGCCCTGGCCTGCCGGACGTGCTCCCGTAATCGCGTGTGGTTGGTGGCGTCGACCTCACCGCACACCTCGATCACGGTCACGCCGGGCAGGTGCCGATGGCTCATCGTCAGCGGCGTCATCGGCGGCCTGCCCGATCCTGGGCGGCGCGCGCCTCCGGAGGCGACCATGGATGCACGATAGACAGCTTCACCCGCCGGGGGTTCCGGCAAACCGTCACGATGAGGTCACGCCTTGGCCGGGCGGCGGCGGTCAGCGCTTCACCAGCAGCGCCACGCACTCGACGTGGTGGGTCATCGGGAAGGCGTCGAAGGCGCGCAGGTCGGTCAGCTCGTAGCCCAGCTCGCCCAGCCACTTGAGGTCTCTGGCCAGCGTCGCCGGGTCGCAGGAGACGTAGACGATGCGCAGCGCCTCCAGCCCCGCGACGCGCTCCACCACCTCGCGCCCGAGGCCCGACCGCGGCGGGTCGACCACCACGAGGTCGGCGCGCTCGATCTGGAACCGGTCGAGCGCCTCCTCGACCCGGCCCCGCTCGACCCTGGCCTGCGGCAGGTCGCGCAGGTTGGCGCGGGCGTCGCGGACGGCCGCCGCGTCGGACTCCAGCCCGAACACCGCGCCCTCAGGCCCGACCGCCTCGGCCAGCCCGGCCGCGAACAGGCCGACCCCGCAGTAGAGGTCGAGCGCCCACTCCCCCGGCTCGGGCGCGGCGTAGGCCAGCACCGCGTCGAGCAGCGTCTCGGCCGCCCCCGGGTGCACCTGCCAGAAGCCGCTGCCCGCGACCCGGAACTCGCGGTCGCCCACGTGCTCGTGCAGCACGCCGGAGCCGCGGCGCGGCACCGTGCGGCCCTTGCCCTGGTCGAGCAGGATCGAGGCGGGCGCGTCGAGCTCGGGCACGCTCACGCTGCGCCGCGGGCGCGGCGAGACCACCACGGCACGGTCGCCGCCGGCGGAGGCGATGACCTCGATGCCGGCCGCGCCGGGCCACTCGTGGTCTTCGGCGGCGACCGCCTCGACCTCGGGGTGGGCGATCAGGCAGGCGTCGACGACCTCGATCTCGTGCGAGCGGTGCCGGCGGAAGCCCAGCTCGCCGGCGGGCGTGGCGGCGAACTGCACGCGGGTGCGCCAGCCGAGCCCGTCCTTGGCGCCGGGCACCTCCTCCACGACGACCTCGCGCTCGATGCCCGCCAGCCGGTGCAGCTGCTCGGCCACGACCTGGGCCTTGAGCCGGCGCTGCGCCTCAAGCGTGGCGTGCTGCCAGTCGCAGCCGCCGCAGCGGCCGGGGCCGGCGTACTGGCAGGGCGGGACGACGCGGTCGGGCGAGGGCTCCAGGATCTCCACGGCGTCGGCGCGCAGGAACCGGCTGGTCTCCTCGGTCACGTCGGCGATCACCCGCTCGCCGGGCAACGCGTGCCGGACGAAGACCACCCGCCCTTCATGGCGTGCCACACACCAGCCGCCATGCGCGACCGGACCGACCGTCAGCTCCAGAGATGCCTGTTCCACACCCCCACCCTATGGTGAGCCGCCACGGGCGGCGTCCGCGTGCCCCGCCCGACGCCCCGGACACCCACTTTCCGGACTTGAGTCACTACTGTGGGTGATGATGGACAGAGGTCGGGTGGTGCGCCGGCGGCTCGGATTCGGGGGCACGCTGCTGGCCGTGCTGTTCGCCTGCGCCTCGCTGACGCCGTCGCTCCTGCCGCGCACGTGGCTGTTCCAGGGCGTGATGGGCGCGGTCACCGGCATCCTCGGCTACGGCGTGGGGGCCACGGCGGGCGCGCTGGGGCGGGCGGCGATTCCGTACCGGCTGCCGGAACGGGGACGGCGGGCCGCCTGGCAGATCATGATCGGCGGCTGCTCGGGGCTGACCGTCGTGGCCCTCTGGTACAGCATCGACTGGCAGCGCGACGTGCGGGCGCTCATGGGCATGGACACCCGGATCACCTGGTTCCCGCCGGTGATCCTCGCGGTGGCGGTCACGCTCTTCGCGCTGTGCCTGCTGCTGGCCCGTCTCGTCCGGCTGGCCGGGCGCAGGCTGATCGACTGGCTCGACCGGTACGTCCCCGCGTACGTGGGCCACATCGCCGGCGTGCTGATCGTCGCCTCCGTGGTCGCGGTGCTCGCCGACGACGTGCTGTTCTCGGGGTTCCTCAACACGATGAGCGACGTCTCCTCGGTCACCAACCAGGGCACCCATCCGGGCGTGCGCAGGCCGGGCTCGGCCAAGGTGTCCGGCGGGCCCGGGTCGCTGGTGGCCTGGGACTCCCTGGGCCGCGAGGGCCGCCGCTTCACCGGCACCGCCTCCACGGTCCCGGAGCTGACCGCCTTCTCCGGCCGGCCGGCGACCGAGCCCATCCGCGTGTACGTCGGCCTCGGCGCCACCTCCTCGCCCCGGCAGCAGGCCGCGGTGGCCGTACGGGAGCTGGAACGGACGGGCGGCTTCGGCCGTCCGGTGCTCGCGGTGCTCGGCACGACCGGCACCGGCTGGGTCGACCAGCACATCGCCGACTCGCTGGAGTTCATGTACAACGGCGACACCGCCATGGTCGCGGTGCAGTACTCCTACCTGCCGAGCTGGGTGTCGTTCCTGGCCGACCGGCACAAGGCGGCGGCCGCCGGGCGGGCCCTGTTCGAGGCGGTGCGCGCCAGATGGGACCGGCTCCCGCCCGGCCACCGGCCCCGGCTGCTGGTCGCCGGCGAGAGCCTCGGATCCTACGAGCTGGAGAACGCCTTCCGCGACCTGACCGACCTGGTCGCCCGGACCGACGGCGCGCTGTTCGTCGGCCCGCCCAACGCCAACCACATCTGGGACCACCTCACCGCCCACCGCGACCCCGGCACCCCCGTCTGGCGGCCGGTCTACCAGGGCGGCAGGACGGCCCGCTTCGCCCAGCACCCGGCCGACCTGTGGCGCCCCCAGGGCCCGTGGCCGCCGCCGCGCGTGGTCTACCTGCAGAACGCCACCGACCCCGTCGTGTGGTGGTCGCCCACGCTGATCTACCACCGGCCCGCCTGGCTGGAGGGCCCGCGGGGGCCCGGGGTGAACCCGCAGATGAACTGGTTCCCGCTGGTGACGTTCTGGCAGGTGCTGGTGGACATGACGGCGGCGATGTCCGTGCCGCCCGGCCACGGCCACCGCTACGGCGCCAACATCGTGGACGGGTGGGCCGCCGTCGCCGCGCCGCCGGGCTGGACGGCGTCCGACACGTGGCGGCTGCGGGCGCTGGTCAGCGCGCCTTGATCTGCCCCTCGTCCTTGACGGTCTGGTGCCAGGGACGGCGCACCGCGCCCGGCGCGTACGGCTCGGGCCGGCCCTTGAGCCGGTCGGAGGAGTGGAGCTGCCAGGGCACGCTGGTCACCATGACGCCCGGCTTGAACAGCAGCCTGGCCTTCAGCCGCAGCGCGCTCTGGTTGTGCAGCAGGTGCTCCCACCAGTGGCCGACGACGTACTCGGGGATGAAGACGGTGACCACGTCGCGCGGCGAGCGGCGGCGCAGGGTCTTGACGTAGTCGAGGATGGGCTGGGTGATCTCGCGGTAGGGCGAGTCGAGCATCTTGAGCGGCACCGGGATGCCGCGCCGCTCCCACTCCTCCTGCAGCTGGCGCGCCTCCTCGCCCTCGACGCCGACCGTGATCGCCTCCAGCGAGGACGGCCGGGTGGCGCGGGCGTAGGCGAGCGCCCGCATCGTCGGCTTGTGGATCTTGGAGACCAGCACGATCGCGTGGTTGCGGGCCGGCAGCATGGCGGGCTCGTAGTCGTCGGTGATCTCCAGCTCGGCCGCGACCTTGTCGTAGTGGCGGCGGATGCCCTTCATCATGAGGAACAGCACCGGCATCGCGATGACCACGATCCACGCCCCGACCAGGAACTTGGTCAGCAGCACGACGATCAGCACCAGGCCGGTCATGATGGCGCCGAAGAAGTTGATCACGCGCGAGCGGTGCATCTGGTGGCGGACCTGGCGGTCGGTCTCCGTCCTCAGGTGACGGGTCCAGTGGATGACCATGCCGGTCTGGCTGAGCGTGAAGGAGACGAACACGCCGACGATGTAGAGGTTGAGCAGGCGGCTGACGTCGGCCTGGAAGCCCCACAGCAGCAGGCAGGCGCCGAGGGCCAGGATGATGATGCCGTTGGAGAAGGCCAGCCGGTCGCCGCGGGTGTGCAGCTGGCGCGGCAGGTAGCGGTCCTGGGCGAGGATCGAGCCGAGCACCGGGAAGCCGTTGAAGGCGGTGTTCGCGGCCAGGAACAGGATGAGCGCGGTCACCGCGGAGATCACCACGAACGGCAGCGAGCCGCCGCCGAACACCGCGTCGGCCACCTGCGAGATGATCGGCTGCTGGTAGTAGCCCTCGCCGACCGGGGTGCCGTCGGGCCTGAGCAGGTCGTGGGCGACGACGCTCGGCTCGGCCACCCGCACGCCGGAGGCCAGCCCCAGCGCGATGATGCCGCCGAACATGGTGATGGCGATCAGGCCCATCATGAGCAGGGTCGTGGCGGCGTTCTTGCTCTTGGGCTTGCGGAAGGCGGGCACGCCGTTGCTGATGGCCTCGACGCCGGTCAGCGCGGCGCAGCCGGAGGAGAAGGCGCGCAGGATCAGGAAGGCCGCGGCGAAGGAGGCCAGGTTCGTCTGCTCGGGCCGGATGGTGAACCCGGCGCTGGGCGCCTGCAGCTCGTCGCCGAACACCAGCAGCCGGATGCCGCCCCAGGCGACCAGGCCGATCACCGCGAACATGAACGCGTACGTGGGGACGGCGAAGGCGGCGCCGGACTCGCGGATGCCGCGCAGGTTGACCACCGTGAGCAGGATCACAATGATGATGGCGATCGCGGGCCGGTGCTCGGCCACGAACGGGATGGTCGCGCCGACGTAGTCGACGCCGTTGGCCACCGACACGGCGACGGTCAGCACGTAGTCGACCATGAGGGCGCTGGCGACGGTGAGCCCCGCGTTCTTGCCCAGGTTGGTGGTGGCCACCTCGTAGTCGCCGCCGCCGCTCGGATAGGCGTGCACGTTCTGCCGGTACGACGCCACGACTGTGAGCATCACCACCACGACGGCGACGGCGATCCACGGACTGTAGGAATAGAACGAGACGCCCGCCAGCGACAGGATGACCAAAATCTCCTGCGGTGCGTAGGCCACCGAGGACAGCGCGTCACTGGCGAAGACCGGCAGGGCGATGCGTTTGGGCAGGAGTTGCTCGTGGAGCTGCCCGCTTCGCAGGGCACGTCCCACGAGCACGCGTTTGACAAGATCCGTTACCTTCGCCACGTAACGAGATGCTAGCCGCATGCCGATGCCCTAAACGCGGCGCTCCCCCATCGGGCCATACTGGTGTCGAGCAACCGGCCGACCGCGAAGTGCGGGGGAGTATGCATATTGTGATCATGGGATGCGGCAGGGTCGGTTCGACCCTCGCCCACATCCTCGAGGACAGCGGCCATTCCGTCGCCATCATCGACCGTGACCCGCAGGCGTTCCGCCGCCTGCGCGCGGGGTTCCGGGGGCGGCGGGTGACCGGCGTCGGCTTCGATCGCGACGTGCTCACCGAGGCCGGCATCGAGTCGGCGGCCGCCTACGTCGCCGTCTCCAGCGGCGACAACTCCAACATCATCTCCGCGCGCGTCGCCCGCGAGACGTTCGGCGTCGACAACGTGGTGGCCCGCATCTACGACCCCCGGCGGGCCGAGGTCTACCAGCGGCTGGGCATCCCCACGGTGGCCACCGTCCGCTGGACGGCCGACCAGATCCTGCGCCGCATCCTCCCCGAGGGCGCCGAGCCGCTGTGGCGCGACCCCACGGGCACGGTCGTGCTGGCCGAGGTGGCCGCCAACCCGGCCTGGATCGCCACCCGCGTCGTCGACCTGGAGAGCCGGGCCCACGCCCGCGTGGCCTTCATCAACCGCATGGGCGAGGCCCTGACCATCACGGACGAGACCGTGGTGCAGGAGGGCGACCTGCTCCACGTCATCGCGGCCGAGAACGACATGGACCGGATCAACAAGGTGCTCGCCGCGGCGCCGGAACAGGACGACTGATGCGCATCGCCATCGCCGGCGCGGGCGCCGTGGGCCGTTCCATCGCCGCCGAGCTGCTGGAGAACGGCCACGAGGTCCTGCTCATCGACGTCGACCCGCGGGCGATCAAGATCGACAGTGTGCCGCGCGCCGAGTGGCTGCTCGCCGACGCGTGCGAGATCGCCTCGCTCGACGAGGCCGGGCTCGGCAACTGCCACGTCGTGGTGGCCTCCTCCGGCGACGACAAGGTCAACCTCGTGGTGTCGCTGCTGGCCAAGACCGAGTACGGCGTGCCGCGCGTGGTGGCCCGCATCAACCACCCCAACAACGAGTGGCTGTTCAACGAGTCGTGGGGCGTCGACGTCGCCGTCTCGACGCCGCGGCTGCTGAGCGCGCTGGTGGAGGAGGCGGTCAGCGTCGGCGACCTGGTGCGGCTGATGACGTTCCGCCAGGGCCAGGCCAACCTGGTCGAGCTGACGCTGGCCGACGACGCCCCGGTGGTGGGCCAGCGCGCCGGGTCGGTGCCGTGGCCGGTCGACTCCGCGCTGGTGGCGATCCTGCGCGAGGGACGGGTGCTGGTGCCCACCGCCGACGACCCCCTGGAGGCCGGCGACGAGCTGCTGTTCGTGGCCAGCCAGGAGGTCGAGGAGGAGCTCGCCCACCTGCTCTCGCAGCGCTGAGCATGGACGCCGGCCGCGCCCGGTCGTTGTTCGAGGGCGCCCGTGTGGCCCGCCTGGCGACGGCCGACGCGGCCGGGGTGCCGCGGGTGGTGCCGGTCACCTTCGCCGTCCTCGGGAACGACGTCGTCACCGCCGTCGACCACAAGCCGAAGAGCACCCACGACCTGGCGCGGCTGCGCGACATCCGGGCGAACCCGCGGGTCAGCCTGCTCGCCGACCACTACGAGGACGACTGGACCAGGCTGTGGTGGGCGCGCGCCGACGGCACGGCGACCGTGCGCGAGGACGGCCACGACGCCGCCCTGCGGGCGCTGGCCGGCAAGTACGACCAGTACCGCCGGCGGCCGCCCGAAGGGCCGGTGATCGTGGTCGCGGTCAGTCGGTGGTCGGGGTGGGCGTACTCGGGATGAGCAGGTCGCGGTGGCCGCCCTGCAGGCCCTCGGGCAGGTCGTCGGCGGTGACCCAGCGGGCTTCGAGGATCTCCAGCGGGTCGATCCTGAGCGTGCCGCCGACGAGCCGGGCCTCGTAGGCCACCTCGGCCCGCAGCCCGAACCCGCTGCGCACGCGCAGCAGGCGGCCGGTGCGCACGCGCAGGCCGGTCTCCTCGAACACCTCGCGCTCGACCGTGCCCTCGAACGTCTCGCCCCGCCTGGCGAACCCGGTGGGGAAGCCCCACTGCCGCCCTTCCTGCCACAGACGGTGACGCAGGACGAGCACCCGACCGTCGGAGTCGCGTACGAGGCCGGTGACGCCGACCATGAAGGTGGCGTGGGTCAGCCACAACACCCGCCAGCGAAGCCGCCCGCCCAGCGCCTTCCACACCCGCGCCACCACCCAGCCCACCACATTCCCCCTCATCTCCCCCAGACTCCCACGCCCACCGACCTTCCGCTCCCGCGCCGGTTCCGCGAGCGCCGTCCCGGCGGGCTCCGGGGTCACCTGACCCAGCGGCGGAAGCCGCCCTCGGAGTTGACGACCTGGCCCGTGATCCAGGCGGCCTCGTCCGTGACGAGCCGTCGCACCCGCCGGCCGCCCTCCTCCGGCCCGCCGTAAACGCGTCCCCGCCCCGACGGGCCTGCTCCGGTACATCGTGGCGGGCGGCGAACGCCCGCGTCAGCACACTGGCCCACGCGTTGACCGCCCACGCCAGGCGGAGCTCGGCGGTCCGCTCAGCCAGCGCCTGGCGGGAGCTGCGCGCGTGGTCGGCCACCGGCGCGTCCACGCGTCCCCGACCCCGGTCCCCACCCGCTCCATCACGCGCTCAAGGGCGTCAGGTCGGCCTCCATGTGCATAAGCTCGTCACCAAGTGCCGCCCAGCGCGTCGAGCACGCCGTCGATGCCCGCCGGGTTACCGCGCCAGGGCCGGCCGGGGCCCTGCGAGGTCCAGGATCGCACCGCAACCCGCGTGGACGCCGACAGCTCGCGCGCCACCGCGAAGCCGATGTCCGCCCGGTGGCTCACCCCGGTCCCCACCGCGTCACTGGCCCCGCCAGGGGTCCTCGTCCATGGCTCGTCCGAGCATCATGGCGGGCCGAGGGGTCAGAGGCGATGGATCCGGCTCAGGTCGACGTCGAGGTCGAAGGGGACGGTCAGCTTGAGCCTGTCGTGGTGGATGCCGGTGAGCGCGTAGGCGCGGGTGGCGGGGTCACGCTCGTAGACGTAGACGACGGGCTCGCCGCCGTCGTCCTCGACCCGCCAGAAGTGCGGGATCCCGGCCGCGGCATAGAGAGCCGGCTTGCGCTCGCGGTCCCGGCTACGGGACTCGGGTGACACCACTTCGACAGCCAGGACCACGTCCTGTGCCTTGTAGAAGGTCTCGCGACCGCTGCCGAGGGCCTCGGCCTTCAGCACGACGAGGTCAGGCTCGGGGCGTTGATCGTGTCCCAGAACCACGCTCATCTCGCGGCGAACCCGGAGCTCTTCAGGAGCGGCTCCGCGCAGGTCAGCAGCAAGGAGGTCGACTATCACGGCGTGGAAGGACGCTTGGGGGCTCACGAAGACCAAGCTTCCGTCAATCAACTCTGTGTGCGCAGGCAGATTCGGAATGTTATCCAGGTCTTCTGCGACAAAGCCTCCCGGTGGCGGGAAGACCCAGTCAGGCAGCGAGGAAGTGGTCATCTCGAGGCTCACCGCTTCGGCTGTCATGCATCTACGCTACCAATGTAATGCGCTCACGCCAGGTGAACAGGCGCACACGTTTCGGCGACCGGGCGGTCCACTGCGGGTCAGGCCGGGGCGACAGGGGGCTTAATGGGGGTGCGGCCGCGGCCGAGCAGCCAGAGCATCGCGGCCAGGGCCGCCACCTGCAGGGGCCAGCCCATCACGATCTTGGCGAAGCCGAGCGCGGCCACCGCCTCGTCACCGCCGCCGAACAGGTAGACCGGGCCCTGCACGGCCACCCGTACCACGCACGGCAGCATGAGCAGCCAGGTCAGCCGCGTGCAGAGCCGGACGACGCCCGCGTCTTTGTGCCAGCCCACCGGGTCGTTGGTGACCGAGCCGATGAGGAACCCGACGACCGGCCAGCGGGTGACGATGGACAGCAACATGCCCAGCGAGTACGCGCCGTTCCACAGGATGCCGGGCAGGAAGTAGTCTTTCGCGTTGCCGGTGCGGCTGGCGAAGAAGGCGCCGATCGCGATGCCGATCAGGCTGTTGATCACGAACTGCGGCGTGGACCGCTGGACCACCCTGACCAGCAGGAGCACCACCGAGAGCGAGATGCTGACGATGAGCGACGTCTTCAGGTCTTCGGTGACGATCCACGAGACCGTGAAGGCGATCGTCGGCACCGCGGCCTCGATGATGCCGCGGACGCCGCCGAAGGCCTTGGCGAGCTGGGCTCGCACCGCCGCCTCGACGGTCTCGTGCGCGGCCTCTTCCGCCTCAGCACTCACCTGATCAACTCCCTGGGCGCAGTTCGTATCGCGGATTGAACATCACCTTGCGCCCGTCCTGCATGCTGACCAGGCCCTCGGCCTTGACCGTGCGGCCCGGCTCGATGCCGACGATCTTGCGGCGGCCGAGCCATACCAGGTCGATCACGTCGGACCCGTCGTACAGCTCGGCCTCCAGGGCGGGGGCGCCGCCCCTCGGACGCAATGTCACCGTACGTAGCGTACCCGCTACACAGAACCTGCGGCGCCCGCCACACGACACGATGGGCGTCGCGCCGACCTCGTCGGCGTCTTCCCGCAGTTCCTGGGCCTCGATCTCCGACTGGGTCGTGGCCAGCCGGCTGAAGAAGCCGCGCAATCCCCCGCGTTTCGGAGGCTCTGCCGTACTCATGATGGTTCAGCCTATGTGATGGTAAGCCGTCAGCGAATAGCCGATGGGGGGTCTTGGGAATGTCGCCGGGCTGGGCCGGGCGGGGCCCGCAGGGATAACGCTCAGCGGGTCTCGCTGATTTCCGGGCCGCGCTTGAAGGGGCTGAACGCCGGAGGTTCGTCCTGCTCGCCGGCCTGCCGCTCGTGCGGACGGCTCAGCGTGATGGGCTCCTCGCGGGCCATCGGCTCGTCGCCGCGCACGACCACGACGTCCTTGACGAAGTCGATGAACGCCCCGGAGACGCGCTCGTCGAGGGCGCCGGGGCCGGTGATGGCGGCCAGGAGGAACCAGCGCGGGCCGTCGATGCCGATGTAGCGGGCCGCCCGGCTGCCGCCTTCCATGGCGACCTCGCCGGCCAGCTCGACGCCGAACGGGCCCTCCCGCTCCTCCAGGGTCTTGGCCTGGGCGACGATCTTGGTCCTGACGTCGTCCCACAGGCCGCCCGAGCGCGGCGCGGCCAGGGCCTGGAGCTGCAGCGAGCTGTCCTCGTACAGGACGACGACACCGACGTGCTGGTCGCCGAGCGAGGCCAGGCGCACGTCGAAGTCGGGGTTGTGCGGCAGCCGCAGGCCGCCGAGGTCGATCCTGTCCGTGTCGGGGTGGGGCTCGTCGGCGTCCCACGGGCCGGACTCGCGGGTGGGGGCCTGGGACTCCTGCTCGGCCACCGTTTCCGGCTGCTCACGACGACGACGTCGGAACACGTTCCTCACTCTCCCTGTTCGCGGGGCCGGAGCCCCAGGCTTGCTTCGGGCCGGCCGCTTCAGCGGCCCGTCGATCCGAATCCGTTGGCGCCGCGCACCGAGCCGGGCAGGCGTTCGACCTCGTAGAAGGCCGCGCGCTCGACCCGCTGGACCACGAGCTGGGCCACCCGGTCGCCGCGCTGGAGGCGGAACGGCTCCTTGGCGTCGGTGTTGATCAGCGTCACCTTGATCTCACCCCGGTAGCCCGCGTCGACGGTGCCGGGGGCGTTGACGAGCGTGACGCCGTGGCGGGCCGCCAGGCCGGAGCGCGGGTGCACGAACGCGGCGTAGCCGTCGGGCAGCGCGATCGCCACGCCGGTGCCGACCACGGCCCGCTCGCCGGGCAGCAGCTCGACGTCCTCGGCCGCGTAGAGGTCGGCGCCGGCGTCGCCCGGGTGGGCGTAGGACGGCACCGGCAGCCCGGTGTCGAGCCGCTGGATGAGGACCTCCACGTCGCTCACGGGTTCACCTCGAAGTCCTGGTGTTCGGCGGCGATGGCCGCAAGGTCGCCGTGTTCGGCGAAGTGTTCCATGCTCACCTCGATGAACAGCGCCGCCGCGCGGACGGCGACCGGTCCGTCGGGGGCGCCGACGCGCCCCTCCGCCTCAAGGTACGCCTTCCTGCCCGTGATCCCGTTGCACCAGGCGCGCAGGTGGAGTGTCGTGCCCACGGGAACGGGGAGAAGGTAGTCGGTCTCCAGCCGGGCCGTCACATAGGGCTTGTGGAACAGGTAGACCGACATTCCGATGACCTCGTCCATCGCGGCGGCCAGCACGCCGCCGTGGGCGAGCATCGGCGCGCCCTGGTGGGCCTCCCCCACGGTGAACTCGGCCTCGACCGTGACGCCGTCGGGCGTGGCCGCCTTCAGGTGCAGACCGGTCGGGTGGTCGCCGCCGCAGCCGAAGCAGCGGCTGTAGTGGGAGCCGAGGGAACTGCCCGGCGCCGGGGCGCCGGGATGGGCCGCGGGCGCCGAGGCGTCCGGCGGCGGGGTGGTGAGGGAGGAACGCGTCACGGGTGACGAGGTTACTCTCTGCGGCCCCTGGACTCGCCCTCGACACCGGATCGGAACCCCGGCCCGCTCCGCGTCACCCCGCCGGGGCGACCGCGCCTCCGGACGGCGGCTCATCGGCGGGAGGTGCGCCTCCGGACGGCGGTTCCCCCGCCGGCGGCTCGTGGTGGGGCGGCGGCGGCAGGGCGGGCGGTTTGTGGCGCAGCTCCGGCAAGGCCCGGTAGATCACCGCCGCGACCGGCACGGCCACGGCCGCTCCCGCGATGCCCGCCAGGATGCCGCCGACCGACAGCACCAGGATGATCGCCAGCGGGTGGAAGTTGAGCGCCCTGCCCACGATCAGCGGCTGGAGCACGTGGTTCTCCAGCTGCTGCTCGACGATGAGGATGCCGAGGAAGATCAGCGCGTAGACCAGGCCCTTGGCGCCGAGGGTGACGAGGGTGGCGACGGTGCCGGCGAAGAAGATGCCGACGATGGGGATGAAGCTGGCGAAGAAGATCAGCACCGCCAGCGGCGCCCACAGCGGCACCCCCATGCCGGCCAGCACGATGCCCATGATGAGGCCGTGCACGGCGGCCACGGCCACGGTGCCCTGGACGTAGTGGGAGAGCGTGGTCCAGGCCGCCCGGCCCGCCCGGTCGACCCGCGGCGACATCGAGCCGAAGGCGCGCAGGAACCACGACCAGATGCGGTCGCCGTCCTTGAGCAGGAAGAACGTCACGAACAGCAGCAGCACGATGGACGCGAGCACCTCGATCGCGACGGCGCTGGCCGACAGCACCGTGCCGGTGATGGCGGTGCGCTGGGCGTTGACCATCGTGGCGATCTCGTCGACGTAGCCGGTGATCTGGGCCTGCTTCAGGTGCAGCGGGCCGGTGATCAGCCACTCCTGGACCGAACGCGCGGTGGCCTGCACCTGCGTGACCAGGTTGGGGAACTCCTCGCTGGCCCGCGCGCCGACCAGCCAGCCGGTGCCGGCCAGGACGGCGAGCGCGACCAGCATGGTCAGCCAGGTGGCGTAGATGGGCCGCAGGCCCGCCCGCCGCAGGCTCTTGGTGAGCGGGAACAGCAGCGCGGTCAGCAGCAGCGCGATGGCCACGGGCAGCGCCACGAAGGTGAGCCGGGCGATCGCCTGGACGAAGAAGTAGACGACCACGCCGACGAGGATCAGGCACCCGCACCATGCGGCCATCTTGGCCAGCACGGGCGGGACGAGTGTGGTGGGGCGGTCGATCTGCACGTGTTCCAGACTGGCACGTCCGGGCCGGGGATGCGCACCGATAAAACGCCGGGATGCCGGACAGGCGGTGAGGGTGCCGTCCCCCACCGCCCGTGCCGGACGGCCGTGCCTCAGCCCAGGTGCACCTCGACGGTCAGCACGTCGCCGCCGTCGAGGACGAACTCCTCGACGACGCCGGCCGCGCACAGGTCGTCCTGGGCCTGCCGGACGAGCTCGGCCTCCGGCCCCGTGACGGTCAGCCTGGCCACCTCGGCCCGCATCGACAACTTGGCCTCCGACTTGGCCTTGCGCATCCGCCGCAGCACCTCCGAGGCCACGGTCAGCACCGCCGGGTCGCCCGTGCCGCGCTCGGGAGCCGGCCAGGCGGCGCGGTGGACCGAGCCCTCGCGCCACCAGGACCACACCTCCTCGGTCACGAACGGCAGCACCGGCGCGAACAGCCGCAGCAGCACGTCGAGCGCCTGCCGCAGCGCCGCGTGCGCCGAGGCGGCGGCCGGCCCGGACTCGTACGCCCGCGCCTTGACCAGCTCCAGGTAGTCGTCGCAGAAGGACCAGAAGAACCGCTCGACGGCCTCCAGCGCGCGGGTGTGGTCGTAGGACTCGAACGCCTGCGTGGCCTCCCGGGCCATGTCGGACAGGGCGGCGAGCATCGACAGGTCGACCGGCTCGGTGACCTCGCCGTCGCTGCCGGCCAGCCCGAGCACGAACTTCGAGGCGTTGAGGATCTTGATCGCCAGCCGCCGCCCGATCTTGAGCTGGCCGACGTCGAACGTGGTGTCCACGCCGTAGCGGCCGTTGGCGGCCCAGTAGCGGACGGCGTCGGAGCCGTGCTGCTCCAGCAGGTCGAGCGGGGTGACCACGTTGCCCTTGGACTTGGACATCTTCTTGCGGTCGGGGTCGAGGATCCAGCCGGAGATCGCCACGTCGGTCCACGGCAGCGCGTCGAACTCCAGGTGGGAGCGGACCACCGTGGAGAACAGCCAGGTGCGGATGATCTCGTGCGCCTGCGGCCGCAGGTCGTAGGGGGACACACGCCGGTAGAGGTCGTCGTCGCTCGCCCAGCGCCCGGCGATCTGCGGCGTCAGGGACGAGGTCGCCCAGGTGTCCATGACGTCGGGGTCGGCCATGAACCCGCCGGGCACACCCCGCTGCTCCTCGCTGTAGCCGGGCGGCACGTCGGAGGACGGGTCGATCGGCAGCGACTCCTCGGCCGGCAGGATCGGCGCGTCGTGGACCGGGTTGCCGGCCTCGTCCAGCGGATACCACACCGGGAACGGCACGCCGAAGAAGCGCTGGCGGGAGATCAGCCAGTCGCTGGTCAGGCCCTCGACCCAGTTGTCGTAGCGCACCCGCATGTGCGGCGGGTGCCAGGCCAGCTCGCTGCCGCGCTCCAGCAGCCGGGCGCGCAGCGCCTGCTCGCGCCCGCCGTTGCGGATGTACCACTGGCGGGTGGTGACGATCTCCAGCGGCTTGTCGCCGCGCTCGTAGAACTTCACCGGGCGCTGCACCGGACGCGGGTCGCCGTCGAGGTCGCCGGACTCGCGCAGCAGCTCGACGATGCGCTCGCGGGCGCTGTGGACGGTCTTGCCGGCCAGCTCCTTGTACGGCTCCGGCTCCACGCCGTCGGGCGGCTCGGGCAGCAGCCGGCCGTCCCAGCCGATGACCGGCCGGGTGGGCAGGTGCAGCTCACGCCACCAGGTGACGTCGGTGATGTCGCCGAACGTGCAGATCATCGCGATGCCGGACCCCTTGTCGGGCTCGGCCAGGTGGTGGGCCAGGATCGGCACCTCGACGCCGAACAGCGGCGTGAGCGCGGACGTGCCGAACAGCGGCTTGTAGCGCTCGTCGTCGGGGTGGGCGACCAGCGCGACGCAGGCCGGGATCAGCTCGGGCCTGGTCGTCTCGATCCAGATCGGCCCGCGCTCGCCGTAGAAGGAGATGCGGTGGAAGGCGCCGGGCCACTCGCGGTCCTCCAGCTCGGCCTGGGCCACCGCGGTGCGGTAGGTGACGTCCCACAGCGTGGGCGCCTCGGCGAGGTAGGCCTCGCCGCGGCCGAGGTTGCGCAGGAACGCCCGCTGGGAGACCGCCTGCGACTCGTCGCTGATCGTGGTGTAGAGCAGGTCCCAGTCGACCGACAGGCCGACCCGGCGCCAGACCTCCTCGAACGCCTTCTCGTCGATGGCGGTGAGCTGGTGACACAGCTCGACGAAGTTGCGCCGCGAAATCGAGATCTCACGTTTGCCCGGCTTGTCCGGTGGAACGAAGTCAGGATCGTACGGCAGCGACGGATCGCAGCGCACCCCGTAGACGTTCTGCACCCGCCGTTCGGTAGGCAGGCCGTTGTCGTCCCAGCCGATGGGGTAGAACACCGACTTGCCGATCATCCGCTGGTAGCGGGCCATGATGTCGCTGTGGGTGTAGGAGAAGACATGACCGACGTGGAGGGAGCCGGACACGGTCGGGGGCGGCGTGTCGATGGAGTAGACCTGCTCGCGCGGCTTGGACCGGTCGAAGCGGTAGGTGCCCTCCTCCTGCCAGCGAGCTACCCATACCTGCTCCAAGCCGTCGAGGGTCGGCTTTTCCGGCATGGATGCATGGCGTAGTCGCTGTTGAGTCATGCCTCCTTATGGTACGGCTTCGGGGGCCCGGCAAGCGTTAGAGACTAGTGTTCGTTACACAGGGGAAGGGAGTTGGCATGGCGGAGGACAAACCCGACATCGCCTGGCGTGTCATCGGTGGTCTGGTGGGCATGGCGACCGCCTGGGGGATGAGGAAGCTCCTCGGGTTCGTCTGGGTCAAGGCGACCGGCAAGGAGCCGCCCCTCGACGACGACTCGCCCGAGGTGAGCATGGGTGAGGCGATCGGATACGCGATCCTCACCGGCGTCGGGATGTCCGTGGCGCAGATCGTGGTCAACCGGACCGCCAAGAAGCGCTACGACGCGTGGAAGTCTGTGAAGCAGGTGACTCAAGGGCACTGAGGAACTCGCTCGCCCAGCGGTCCACGTCGTAGGTGGCCACCCGGCGGCGCATCGTGCGCATCCGCCGGGCCAGCTCGTGCGGCGTGGCCCGCATGGCGGCGATCATCTGCCGCTTGACGTCCTCGATGTCGTACGGGTTCACCAGGTACGCCTGCCGCAGCTCGTCGGCCGCCCCGGTGAACTCGCTGAGCACCAGCGCGCCCTGCAGGTCGTGGTGGCAGGAGATGTACTCCTTGGCCACCAGGTTCATCCCGTCGCGCAGGGGCGTGACGACCATGACGTCGGCCGCCAGGTAGAGCGCGGCCAGCTCGTCGTGGCCGTAGGACTGGTGGAAGTACTGGATCGGCTGCACCCCGATCTGGGCGTGCTCGCCGTTGATCCGGCCCACCTGCAGCTCGATGTCGTCGCGCAGCTTGCGGTACTCGTCCACGCGCTCGCGGCTCGGGGTGGCGATCTGCACGAAGACCGCCTCGTTCGGGCGCAGGCTGCCGTCCTTGAGCAGCTCGCCGAACGCCTCCAGACGCTGGCCGATGCCCTTGGTGTAGTCGAGCCGGTCCACGCCGAGCAGCACGTGCTCGGGATCGCCCAGCTCGCCCCTGATCTCCTTGGCCCGCGCCACGACGTGCGGCTCGCGCACCAGCGAGTCGAGCTGCCCGAAGTCCACCGAGATGGGGAACGCCTGCGTGGTCACCACCCGGTCGTCCAGGAAGATCTCGTTCCCCTTGTACGGCAGCCCGAGCAGCCGCCGGCACAGCCTGCGGAAGTTCGAGGCGCCGCCGGGCAGCTGGAAGCCGACCAGGTCGGCGCCGAGCAGCCCCTCCACCAGCTCCTTGCGCCAGGGCAGCCGCCAGAACAGCTCGACGGGCGGGAAGGGGATGTGCAGGAAGAAGCCGATCCGCAGGTCGGGCCGGAGCCGCCGGAGCATCGCGGGCACGAGCTGGAGCTGGTAGTCCTGCACCCAGACGACGGCCCCCTCCTCGGCGGCCTCGGCGGCGGCCGCGGCGAAACGTTCGTTGACCGAACGGTAGGTCTCCCACATCTCCCGCTCGAACACCGGCGGCGCCACCACGTCGTGGTAGAGCGGCCAGAGCGTGGCGTTGGAGAAACCCTCGTAGTAGAGCTCGACCTCGCGGGCCGACAGCGGGATGGGGATGAGGCTCATGCCGTCCTGCTCGAACGGTTCGAGCTTCTCGTCCGGCGCCCCGTGCCAACCGGCCCAGGCGCCGTGGCGGCGCTTCATCACGGGCGCTATGGCCGTCACGAGCCCCCCCGGGCTCCTGCGCCACGAGGCCGTTCCGTCTGGCTCGATCGCGCGATCGACCGGCAAGCGGTTCGCGACGATCAGAAACGAGCTACGGCCGGTCACGCAGTCCTCCTAGGGCTCAGGTCGAGGAGAGCCGCAGGCGCGGCTCACGGCGGCCGCGACCTCGTCCGGCCCCCCGCGGGGAATGATCGCGGCGATGTGGGCATCTGGCCTGATCACCCATGCTTCATCCGGCCGCGCACCGAGTCTTTCGGCGAGCGAGCCGGTCGCATCCATCTCCGTGAGCTCGCGGACGGCGAGCGGTGCCGTAATGACCTTGCCCAGGACCTGCACAAACAAACTCGAATCGCACATATCGCCCAACAGAATGAGGAAACCGTCCCGGCAGAACTCGCGCAGTCTGCCCTTCGCCAGCGGCACGTCCGGCAGGATCACTCCGGGCGCCGGATCGCACAGCGCGCCCTTCGGCGGACGCCCCCCGAACGGCCGGCCCGGCTCGGGCGTGGTGAGCGGCGAGTCCACGTACCAGTAGGGCTCGGCGAAGCGCCCGGAGTCCACCTCGGCGACCAGGCCGCCCTCCAGCACCTCCCGCCGTCTGGCCCGGTCCCGGTCCGTCCTGGGCGCGAGGAAGCGCATGGTGGCGGCGGTCACCTCCAGGTTCTCCCGCGCCGCCGCGTGCCGCTCGGCGTGGTACGACTCCAGCAGCTCCGGCCCGGCCCAGCCGTTCAGCGCGAAGGCGAGCTTCCAGGCCGCGTTCTCGGCGTCGGGCACGCCGGAGTTGAGCCCCCGGGCCCCGAAGGGCGCCACCAGATGGGCGCAGTCGCCGGCCAGCAGCACCCGTCCGACCCGCATCCGCGAGGCGATGCGTGAGTGGAACCGGTACGTGCTGTGCCAGATCAGCTCGTACGGGCGATCCCCGATGATTTGCTGGATTTTCTGCGAAATATCGTCTCTTGTTGGGATGAAGTCCGGCGCGATCTGCCAGTCGATCCGGTACGTCCCGTTGGGGCAGGGATGGATGAGGACCTGCCGGCCCGGGTTCCACACGGGGTCGAAGTAGAAGCGCCGCTCGTTCTCCCAGCCCGGCAGATCCGCCCGGATGTCGCAGATCAGGAACTGGTCGTCGAACGCCTCGCCGTCGAAGGAGACGCCGAGCGACCGGCGTACCTGCTGGGCCCTGGCGCCCGCGCAGACCAGCACGTAGGGGGCGCGCAGCAGCCGCTGCCCGCACTGGACCTCGACCCCCGCCGGGTCCTGGACCAGCCCGGTGACCTCGTGGCCCCAGCGCACCTCGATGAGCGGCTGGTCGGCGATGACCTCGTCGAGCAGCTGCTCGGTGCGGGCCTGGGAGATGTTCACGCACGGCGGCAGCGGGCCCTGGCCGTCGAAGGACCAGGAGAACAGCTCACGGTCGCGGTAGTACGTGCGGGCGGTGGTCCAGGCCAGCCCCTCCTCCGCCACCCGGCCCGCGCCCGCCGCGGCCCAGATGTCGAGCACGTCGCGCTGCTGGCAGATCGACTTCGAGCCGCCGCCGTCGCGGGCCTGCCGCCGGTCCAGCACCAGCACCCGGACGCCCCAGCGGGCCAGCAGCAACGCGGCGGTCTGGCCGACCGGCCCCGCGCCGACGACGATGACCTGCGGCCCGGATTCCGCGGGCCTCATGACTGGAGCTCGTCCCACACCTCGCGGTCGCGCTCGGCGGTCCAGACGCGCGGCCGTTCGACGCCGTGGAGCTCGTCCCAGAGGCGGGAGACGTTGAAGGGCAGGCAGTGCTCGAAGATGGGCCAGCCGCCGTAGCGCGGCCGCAGGGCCCGGTGGGTGCGCTCGAACGCCTCCTTCAGCCCGCTCGCCGCGCCGACCTCGCGCAGCATCACGGTCAGGAAGTCGCGGCTCTGGGCGATGGCCGCCTCGACCTCGGCCTTGCCGTGGGCCACCGCTCCCCTGCCGCCGACCAGCGTCTCGGCCCCGAACGAGGCGACGCGGTCGAGCGTGCCGGAGGCCCATTCGCGGTGGAAGGCGTCGCCGGTGTAGAGCGCGGCCTGCGACTCCACCAGGTCGCCGGCGAACAGGATGCGCCGGTCGGGCAGCCAGGCCACCAGGTCGCCCTCGGTGTGGCCGCGTCCGCAGTGGGCCAGCACCAGGTCGCCCCTGCCGCCGCCGAGGTCGATGGTGAAGGTGTCGCTGAAGGTGGCGGTGGGCCAGGTCAGGCCGGGGATCGAGCCGGGGTCCTTGAACAGGCGGGGCATCCGGGCGTACTCGCTGGCCCAGTCCTGCTCGCCGCGCTCGGCGATCAGCTCGCGGGTCTTGTCGTGGGCCACGACGACGTCCGCGCCGAACGCCGAGGCGCCCAGCACGCGGACCGCGTGGTAGTGGGAGAGCACGAGGTACCTGACCGGTTTGCCGGTGTGCTCGCGCAGCCTGGCCAGCCAGTCGCCCGCGGCCGTGGGCGTGGCCAGGGCCTCGAAGCAGACCAGGAAGTCCTCGCCCTCGATCGCGCCCACGTTCGGGTCGCCCTCGGCGGTGAGCGCGTAGACGCCTTCCGCCAGCACCTCAAGGGACTGCCGCTTCTCACCGAGATCCGCCGACGAGGCGAACGGCTTGATCATCGTCTCTCCTCACGCGCTGAGGCCGACCCGCTGACGAACCAGGACATACCCCACAGACGGCCCTTGCAGCTGCGCTGCGCCGGCCCTCCCTTGACAGTGCTCGGCAGGACGGGGAAGTGTTTACCGAACAATCGGTCAGTAAGCAAGGGAGACCAGGTGGAGAGCGCGCGCCGCATGCTGGACGCCGACACCGCCTCCGCCGCCCTGGGCATCGAGCTGGTGGAGCTGGCCGAGGGGCGCGCGGTGTGCCGGATGACCGTGACCGGCCAGATGATCAACGGACACGCCATCTGCCACGGCGGCTACGTCTTCCTCCTGGCCGACACCGCCTTCGCCTGCGCGTGCAACACCCGGGGCCCGGTGACCGTGGCGGCCGGGGCCGAGATCACCTTCGTCGCCCCCGCCCACGAGGGCGACGTGCTGGTGGCCGAGGCGGCCGAGCGCACCACCTACGGCCGCAGCGGCATCTACGACATCACCGTGCGCGGGGCCGGCGGCCGGGTGGTCGCGGAGTTCCGCGGGCGCAGCAGGGAGCTGAGATGAGGCCCTTCCCGCCGCCGTCCCCCGAGGAGCTCGACCCGGTCGAGCGCGTCTCCAGGGACGAGCTCATGGCCCTGCAACTGCGGCGCCTGCGCTGGACGCTGTCCCACGCCTACGACAACGTGCCGCTCTACCGGCGCAAGTTCGACGAGCACGGCGTCCGTCCCGGCGACTGCCGGACCCTGGACGACCTCGCGCTCTTCCCGTTCACCACCAAGGAGGACCTGCGCGAGTCGTACCCGTTCGGCATGTTCGCCGTGCCGCGCGAGCGGGTGGCGCGCGTCCACGCCTCCTCGGGCACCACGGGCAAGCCCACGGTCGTCGGGTACACCAAGGCCGACCTCGACGTCTGGGCGCAGGTGATGGCCCGGTCGATCCGGGCGTCCGGCGGGCGTCCCGGCGACGTGGTGCACGTGGCGTACGGCTACGGGCTGTTCACCGGCGGCCTCGGCGCCCACTACGGGGCCGAGCGGCTGGGCTGCACGGTGGTGCCGGTCTCCGGCGGCATGACGGCCCGGCAGGTCCAGCTCATCACCGACCTGCGGCCCAGGGTCATCATGGTCACGCCGTCGTACCTGCTGGCGCTGCTCGACGAGTTCGCCGCCCAGGGCCTCGACCCGCGCGAGAGCTCGCTGGAGATCGGCATCTTCGGCGCCGAGCCCTGGACCGAGCGCATGCGCGCCGAGATCGAGGAGCGCTTCGACCTGCACGCCGTCGACATCTACGGGCTGTCGGAGGTCATGGGCCCCGGCGTGGCCAACGAGTGCGTCGAGACCAAGGACGGCCTGCACGTCTGGGAGGACCACTTCTACCCCGAGACCGTCGACCCGTTCACCGGCGAGCCCGCCCCCGACGGCGGCGAGCTGGTGTTCACCAGCCTCACCAAGGAGGCCATGCCGGTCATCCGCTACCGCACCCGCGACCTGACCCGGTTGCTGCCCGGCACGGCCAGGCCCGCCTTCCGCCGCATGGAGAAGGTCACCGGCCGCACCGACGACATGATCATCCTGCGCGGCGTGAACGTGTTCCCGACCCAGATCGAGGAGCTCGTGCTGCGTGTGCCCGGGCTGTCGCCGCACTTCCAGCTGCACCTGACCCGGCCGGACCGGCTCGACGTGCTCACCGTCAGGGTCGAGGCGCGGCCGGGCGCGACCGCCCGCGAGGAGGCCGGGCGCGCGCTGCGGCACGCGGTCAAGGCGGGCGTCGGCGTGAGCGTCGAGGTCGAGGTGGTGGACCCCGAGACGCTGGAGCGGTCGGTGGGCAAGCTCAGGCGCGTGGTGGACAGACGGGACGTCTGACCTCACGGCCGCCGGGCTACGGCGTCAGCTCGTCACGGGGGTCGGACGCCGGCAACGACGGGGCCTTGAGGCGCAGGTCGGCGCGGATGGTCTTGCCGAGCTTGCCGGTCGCGCCGCGGTTGAGCGCGCCGCCGGCGACGGCTCCGGTGAGGAAGGGGCCGAACGTGGTCAGGTGGCGCCCGAGCGTGCGCATGAGACGGTTGCGGAGAGCGGCCTTGGACGCGGCGCCGAGCGCGAGCGAGACGGACGCGGGGGCGAGGGGGTCGATCCCGCGCTGCTTGGCCCAGGCGGAGGCGAAGGCGAAGGCGCGCTGCGTGCCGTTGCCCTGGACGCGGACGCCGTAGACCTCGTGCAGCTCGGCCAGGAGCTTGACCTCGATCGCGGCGACGACGATGGTCTCCGCGACGAGCTGCGCGGGCGCGGAGAGCAGGAGGGGTGGTGCGGCGAACTGGGCCGCCGCCAGTGCTCCGCCGATGGCGCCGACCGTCATCGTGGCCTTCTGGGCGGTGCGCACCAGGTCGTCGGCGAGCTCCTCGCCGGTGAGGCCGTGATGATGCTCCGACAGCGTCGAAAGATCGCGGATGGGGATGCGGGGCGCGATGGTGAGGAAGACGTCGGCCAGCCAGCGGCCGCGGCCTGCGCCGCTCTCGCGGGCCTTCTTCGCCCCTGCGGCCAGGGACCTGGCTAGTCGGCCGAGCAGTCTGCGCCGCTCGGCCGGCTCCAGCTCACCGGACTCGGTGAGCCGCACAACGAGCTCGCCGACCTCCTTGTCGGGGTCGGCGATCCCGTCGTCCGTCTGTTGCTTGTTGTCCTTCTCGGGCTCGGCCACGCGATGCCTCCGTCCTCTTGGTCGCGACCGCTCAGGGTAGGCGGGCTCGGTCGTGCCTTGGGTCCCTCACCCTGAGCTCCTTCGCTCCAGCGGTCAGGCGGCGCACTCCCGGCAGATCTGCTGGCCGTTCTTCTCGGAGGCCAGCTGGCTGCGGTGGTGCACCAGGAAGCAGCGCGAGCAGGTGAACTCGTCGGCCTGACGGGGAATGACCCGCAGGGAGAGCTCTTCGTTCGACAGATCCGCGCCGGGCAGCTCCAGCGACTCGGCGAGGTCGGTCTCGTCGATGTCGATGCTGCCGGACGACTTGTCGGTACGCCGTGCCTGGAGTTCCTGGAGGCTGTCCTCTCCCAGGTCGTCGTCTGTCTTTCGCGGGCTGTCGTAGTCGGTAGCCATTGTGCTTACTCCATCCCCCTCATCTATATGTCTTCGCGCTCATCGCGCGTCTTCTAACGTCCGGGAGGCCCATCTTGTGCCCGTTCCGTCGGGGAGATTTTCCATCGGTACCCCGCGCGAACGGACAACGAACCTCCCAACACGACAGGGCCTGCTGCCGACGGCAATGGTTAGCCAAATATGGCGAAACCCACAGCCTTGGCGTCATGCACCACCGTGTTCGACGGCACATCCAACCACATGTACGGCGAGAACGAGACGCCCCCACTACATCAACACGCGGACGAACACCCCTGAACGTCACCCGTCGGCGCCCCATGGCCCACTCAAGGACGCTCACTCAACGCGTCGGAAGCCGAATCGTCACCACAAGTCCTCCGCCGTCACGCGGCACCGCGGTCACGTTTCCACCGTGTGCCTGCACCACCGCACGGACGATGGACAGCCCCAGACCCGCCCCCTTGGCCGATTCCACGCGGTCGGCGTGGAGCCTCCTGAACGGCTCGAACAGGCTGTTCACCTCGTACGCCGGGACGTGCTGCCCCGTGTTGGCCACCTGAACAACCAGCCCCCCGTCTGCCATTCCCGTCCGGATCCAGACTTTTCCGTTTTCGGGAAGGTTGTACTTCACGGCGTTCTCCAGCAGGTTGCTGACCGACCGCTCCAGAAGCACCGGGTCGCCCACGGTAGGCGCGCTGACCAGTTCGGCCACAACGGTCACGCCGTGTTCGGCGGCGAAGGGCGCGAGCTGTTCCACGGCCGTCTGCGCGACTTCCTGAACGTCGAGCGGTTTGCGCACCGCGAGTTCTCGTTCGCTCCTGGCGAGCAACAGCAGTCCCTCGATGAGCTTCTCGTTACGCGCGTTGACTTCCAGCAGCGTGCGCCCGAGCGCTTTGAGGTCCTCGGACGCCTCCGGATCCGACAACGCGATCTCCAGGACGGTCCGGTTAATCGTCAACGGCGTGCGCAATTCGTGGGAGGCGTTGGCCACGAATCTGCGCTGGGTGTCGAAGGCAACGTTGAGCCGGGTGAGCATCGCGTCGAAGGTGTCGGCCAGCTCCTTCAGCTCGTCATTGGGGCCGCGCAGGGCGATGCGCTGGTGGGCGAGCGTGCTCTCCGACAGCTTGCGGGCCGCGCTGGTCATCTGGGCGACCGGCCGCAGCGCCCGGTCGGCCACGAAGTAGCCGATGATGAGCGCGAGGATGCCGACCCCGGCCAGCGCCATGAACGAGCTGGTGAACAGCGCGTCGCGGGCGCTGCTGACGGCCCGCCCCTTGGCCAGGGTCCACCGGTTCTGCATGATGGCGGCGTCGAGCGGGTCGAGGTCGTCGGTGATCAGGTCGGGCCAGGCGTTCTCGATCGACCTGCCGACGATCGAGTAGACGACGAACAGCAGCACCGCCGCGGCGGCGAACACCAGAGCGCTGTAGGTGAGCGTGAGCCGCCACCGGATGCTCACCTTGGCCGGCAGCCCCCTGACCCGTTCCAGGGTACTGCGGGCGGCGGGCGTCTCCGCGCCGGGCGGGGGCGGGCCGTCCCAGGCCGGCGGGCCGGTCGGGGGTGGCGCCTCCTGCACGCGCGTCGCCTTCCTTGCCGAATGGGGGCTGATCATCGGATGCGTCGGCCCCGCCCCGCGCTCTGGCCGTTCGCTCACAACTTGTACCCAACCCCGGGCACGGTCTCGATCACCTGAGGCTCGCCCAGCTTCTTCCGCAGCGTCATCATGGTCACCCGGACGACGTTCGTGAACGGGTCGATGTTCTCGTCCCACGCCTTGTCCAGCAGGTCCTCCTGGCTGACCACCGCGCCCTCGGCGCGCATCAGCTCCTCCAGGACCGCGAACTCCTTCTTGGTGAGCACGATCTCCTTGCCGTCGCGCTCGACCAGCCGCTTGCCCGGGTCGAGGCGGATCCCGGCCCGCTCCAGCACGGGCGGCAGGGCGGGCGCCGAACGCCGCCCGAGCGCGCGCACCCGGGCCACCAGCTCGATGAACACGAACGGCTTGGCCAGGTAGTCGTCGGCCCCGAGGCCGAGCCCCTCCACCTTGTCGTCCACGTCGCCGGAGGCGGTCAGCATGAGGATCCGCGAGGCCGAGCGCTGCTCGACCAGCCGGCGGCACACCTCGTCGCCGTGCACGACCGGCAGGTCGCGGTCGAGCACGATCACGTCGTAGTCGATGTAGGAGGTGCGCTCAAGGGCGCCGCCGCCGTCGTAGGCGACATCGACGGCCATGGCCTCACGCCGCAGCCCGGTCGCGATCGCGTCGGCGAGCACCCGCTCATCCTCGACAACCAGCACTCGCACGCCTGGTACACCCTCTTTCCGGTTCCGGTGTCTCATTCTGCCTACAGGCTCGATAAGCGCACGGTAAGGCATGTCCAGGGGTGTGCCGGGCAGGGGCCGCACACATTCATGTTTCAGAGGGCGATAACCCGGGGTATGCCGTCGGGACACCCATTGCCCGGACATCCACTGGCAATGGACTCCCTTGGCCCCGCACGGATCGAACCCCTGAGAGAGTAGGTGAGATGGGCGAGTTCACCACCACGATCGAACGCCGCCTCGACCAGGCTTACAAGGGCCTCTCCGAGGCCCGCAGCACCGGCGACGACTACCTCGCCGACACCCTCACCGCCGAGATCGAGGACCTGCGCCGCCTGGCCGACGATCACGGCGTCCCGCTGCCGCGCTAGACATACGCGTGCGACGGCCGGGGCCCGCTGGGCCCCGGCCGTCCTGTCATGTTCGCGACCCCGTCAGGAGTCGCGTTCGGGGTCCAGCTGCACGAGCAGGTCGTGCAGCTCCTCGAACAGGCCCGGAGCCGCGCACAGCGCGAACTCGGGGCCGACCGGCCGGCCGTGCAGGCCGCCGAGCCGGGCTCCCGACTCGGTCGCCACCAGCCCGGCCGCGGCGTGGTCCCACGTGTTGGTGCCGCGCTCGTAGTACGCGTCCACCCGGCCCGCCGCCACCGAGCACAGGTCGATGGCGCACGAGCCGCCGCGCCGGATGTCGCGCACCCGCGGCAGCACCGCCGCCACGACCTGTCCCTGCACCTCGCGGCGCGGCGCCGAGTAGCCGAACCCGGTCGCGACCAGCGCCCGGGCCAGCGGCACCCCGCTGTTGCAGCGCAGCCGCGCGCCGCCCAGCCAGGCCCCCTCGCCGAGCGCGGCGGTGAACACCTCGCCCCGCGCCGGCACGTTGACGACCCCCGCCACGACCCGCCCGGCCACCTCGACGGCGATGGACACCGCCCAGTCGGGCAGGCCGTACAGGAAGTTGACGGTGCCGTCGACGGGATCGACGATCCACCGCACGTCGGACGCGCCCGGCGCCTCGCCGCCCTCCTCGCCCAGGAACCGGTCGTCCGGACGGACCGCCAGGACACGCTCGCGGATCAGCTCCTCCGACGCCTTGTCCAGGATGGTGACGACGTCCGTGGGGCTGGACTTGGTCTCGACGTCCTCCGACATCGTGGGCCGCTTGGCCAGGAGCATGTCCCCGGCCTCGCGGGCGACGTCCTCGGCCAGCCGCAGGAAGTCGGTCATCAGGCCACCGAGTCCGGGCGCTTCCACTCCTCGCCGAGCACGTGCTGGGCGAGGAAGGCGAGCACGGTCTCGTACCAGGCGACGATGTTGCCCGGCTTGAGGATCCAGTGGTTCTCGTCGGGGAAGTACAGGAACTTCGACTCGACGTCGGTGCGCTGCAGGTCCCACCACAGGCGCAGGGACTCGCCGATCGGCACCCGGTAGTCCTTGTCGCCGTGGATGACGAGCATCGGGGTGGTGATCTTGCCGAGCCCCAGGTGCGGGGAGAGCCGGTCGTACCGCTCGGAGCCGGGCTCGCCGAACTCGCGCTGCCAGTACAGCGAGGAGTCGGTGGTGCCGGCGAACTGGTCGAGGTTCCACAGCGCGGCGTGGGTGACGATGGCCTGGTAGCGGTCGGTGTGCCCGGCCAGCCAGTTGGCCATGTAGCCGCCGAACGAGCCGCCCATCGCCGCCACGCGCTCGTCGTCGATGTCGTCCCTGGCCAGGGCGACGTCCACGACGGCGTCGAGGTCGGCCTGGGTGCGCGGGCCCCAGTCGCCCCAGCCGCGGTCGATCATCTCCTGGCCGTAGCCGGTGGACAGGCAGGGATCGGGCATGAGGACGGCGTACCCGCGCTGCGCCATGATCCACGCCTGCCAGCGCCACTGCCAGTCGTTCCAGGACGCGACCGGGCCGCCGTGGATCCACAGCAGGAACGGCGCCGGGTTGTCGGCCGAGGCCCCCTCGGGCAGCACGAGCCAGCCGCGCACGGTCGCGCCGTCGTCGGCGGTGGCCGAGATCTCGGTCAGCGTGCCCGGCACCTCGGGGCGTGGGGCCGGCGAGGGCAGGTCGGCGATCTCGCCGGTGGCCGCGTCGATCCTGGCCGGGGCGGGGGCGAGGGCGATGTTGCTGCGCAGGGCGTAGACGTACGCGCCGTCGGCGCTCGCGTTCACCCCGAGGTAGGCGGCGTCGTCGCCGGTGAGCCTGGTGTGCTCGCCGTCCAGCGGGACGCGGAAGACCGGGCGGCGGCCCTGGTGGTCGGCGACGAGGTAGAGGGCCGAGGAGTCGGGGGCCCAGGCGAGGTCCATCGGGAACAGGTCGGGGGCGTAGGCCCGGCCCTCGCCGGTGGCCAGGTCGGCGATCCACAGCTCGACGCGGACGGAGACGTCCGTGCTCGTGATGCGCTCGCGCGCGCAGGCCACCCGCGTGCCGTCGGGCGAGACGGCGATCGGGCCGCCGAAGTCGTGCGCCTCGTCGGTGAGCAGGGTGCGCCGCCGGCCGGTGGCCACGTCGATGGCGACCAGGTCCGTACGGTTGTCGCCACCGGACAGGTACCTGCGCCAGGTGACGATCACGGTGGAGCCGTCGGGGGTGAGCTCGAAGGCGGCGTCGCGCAGCGCCTCGCCCGCGTCGGGGGTCAGCTCGCGCACGTCCTCCAGGCGGTCGGCGCCGAGCCGGCCGGTGAACAGCCGGGTGCGGGCCGGGCCGAGGTCGTGGTCCCAGTAGCGGACCGGGTAGCCCTCGTGCAGGATCGCGCTGGTCCCGGAGTCCTTGCGGGCCTTGCGCCGCTCCTCCTCGGTCGACTCGTCGCCGTCGAGCACGTCGGAGGCGAACACCACCACGTCGCCCGCCGTGCGCGCGGCGCCGATGCCGCCGGGGCGGGTGGCGATCTGGCGGGCCTCGCCGCCGGCGCGCGGCAGCAGCCACAGCGCGGGCACCTCGTCGGTGGCGTCCTTGACGGTGGTGTCGGGACGCGCGGAGGTGAACAGCACGTCCCCGGCGTCGGTGAAGACGGCGGCCGTCTCGCCCTTGGCGGACCGGGTCAGACGGTACGGCTCACCGTCGAGGGGGATCGCCCAGAGCGCGGTGCCGTACGACTTGCCGTCGGGATTGAGGGCCTGCACGGCCGAGATCAGACGGGAGCCGTCAGGCGAGAGCTTCAGGGAGAGGACCCGGGGAATGGCCACATAGTCACGAATGTCATCGAATGCGCTCACTCGATCGAACCTACCTGTTCACCGGCGCTCCGCGGGCGACGCCGCGCTCCGCGCTCCCCCGGCACTCCCTCCGGCCGGACCGTCCGCTCTCCTGACTAGGCTTGACACGTGGCTGATTACGACGCTCTGCTCGTCCTGTCGTTCGGCGGTCCCGAGGGCCCCGACGACGTGCTGCCGTTCCTGGAGAACGTCGTGCGGGGGCGCGGCGTGCCGCGCGAGCGGCTGCTCGCGGTGGCCGAGCACTACCAGGGCTTCGGCGGCGTCAGCCCGATCAACCAGCAGAACCGCGAGCTGGTCGAGGCGCTGCGCCCGGTCGCGGGCGTGCCGGTCTATTGGGGCAACCGCAACTGGCACCCCTTCGGCGAGGACACCGTGCGGCGGATGGCGGCCGACGGCGTGCGCCGGGCCGCCGTCTTCGCCACCTCGGCGTTCGCCGGATATTCGAGCTGCCGCCAGTACTACGAGGACATCGCCAGGATCTCCGTCGAGGGCGGCCCCGAGCTGATCAAGATGCGGCACTTCGGCGACCATCCGGGGTTCGTCGCGGCGATGGCCGACCACACGCGCCAGGCGCTGGAGCGGCTGGGCCGCCAGGACGCCCGGCTGGTGTTCACCGCCCACAGCATCCCGGTCTCCATGGCCGAGACCGCCGGCCCCTCGGGCGGCCTGTACGAGTCCCAGCTCCGCCGCAGCGCCGAGCTGGTCAACCAGGCGCTGGGCCGCGACGAGCCCTGGCACCTGGTGTGGCAGTCGCGCAGCGGCCCCCCGCAGGTGCCGTGGCTGGAGCCCGACGTGTGCGACTTCCTGCGCAAGACGGACGCCGGCTCGGTCGTCCTGGTGCCGATCGGGTTCGTCTCCGACCACATGGAGGTCGTCTACGACCTCGACACCGAGGCCCGGCAGGTGGCCGCCGAGCTGGGCCTGCCGATGGAGCGCGCGGCGACGGCCGGCACCCATCCGGCGTTCGTGCGCATGGTCCGAGAGCTGATGGACGAGCCGGCGTCCGTCCCGTGCCCGCTCACCTGCTGCCCGCGTCCGGTCCGGCCCGGCGGGCGGCCTCAGGCGTAGGTGCGGGCGTACGCCTCGGCGATGCCCATGACCTTGTCCACGTAGTCCCACGAGTGGTTGTAGAACCAGATCGACTTGCGCAGCTTCGCGCCGCCCTTGCCCGCGCCGTTGGCGCACAGGTAGTTGGCGGCGCCGGGCACCGCGTCGTAGGGGCTCCAGATGTCGGCCTTGCCGTCGCCGTCGCCGTCCACGCCGTAGTGCTTCCAGGTGGCGGGCATGAACTGCATCGGCCCCAGGGCGCCCGCGCTGGAGGGGCCGTTGTTGCGGCCGTGGCTGCTCTCGACCTGGCCGATGGCCGCCAGCACCGTCCAGGACAGGCCGGGGCAGCGGGTGGCGGCGGCCTTGTAGAGGTCGAGGTAGCTGTTCGGGCGGCCGACGGTGACCGGCTGCTGCTGTTGTTGCTGCGGTTGCTGTTGCTGTTGCTTCTGGGCGCGGCTGGCCGCGTCCAGCACGACGACCTGCGCGCCCTTGCCGAGCAGCCGCCGCACGCCGGCCTCGGCGATCGTGCCCGGCTTGCCGTGCAGCAGCACCGCGACGCCCTTCGCGAAGCCGAGCGACCTGCCCACCTCCAGGCTGACCAGGCCGTCCACGCCGGAGAGCCCGAGCGTGGCCGAGGCCGCGACCCGGAGCCTCGGGCCGCCGTCCACCTGGTACATCGCGCCGAGGATCATGCCGTACTTGCGGGTCGTGCCGGCCTCGGCGACCAGCTCGCCCCTGGCCAGCGCGCTCCAGACGGCGGGCTGGTCGGCGACGGGCTGGGGCGTCCAGGAGCGGAAGTCGGCCGGGTCGACGGCCAGCAGATTGAGCGACGTGCCGGCGACCTTGACCGCGCCGGCGTCCACGACGGCGGCCTTCTGCACGTGCTTGAGCGCGCCCAGAGCGAGCCTGGTCCGCCGGGAGACCGTGGCGGGCGCGATCGCCAGCACCCGCGGCGGCGTCACCGTGACGCCCGGACCGCCCTGGCCGAAATCCTTGACCGGCGCCGTCGTGGGTACGAGCTGGTCGAGGCGGGGAGCGGCCTCCGGAACCGCGCGGGTGATCGGCCTGCGCACCGGCTCCTGGGCCGTTCTGACCAGGTCATCGCCCATGAGCACGACGACTCCCCCGGCCACGGCGGTGACCACGAGCACGCCGAGGACCATGAGCAGGACCGCGCGGAGAGAGGGAAGACCGGACATCAGCCACACGTTAACCCACTCACCGGAAATATCACTTGCCATCCGGACAGACGGTGCGCCATCGTGGGGGCGCCAAGTAAGGGGGAAACAGCGTGGTCGGGCCTTACCGGGGGTTGTTCAACGGGCCCGGCGTCAAAGGATTCGTGCTGGCCGGGTTCGTCGGCCGGATGCCGATGTCCATGCTCGGCATCGGCGTCGTGCTGCTGATCTCCACCGTCACCGGGTCCTTCGCCACCGCCGGCGCGGTCGGCGCCACCACCAACGTGGCCTTCGCGATCGCGGCGCCGCTGTCCGGGCGGCTGGTGGACAGGTTCGGCCAGAACCGGGTGATCGCCCCCTTCTCCGTGATCAACGCGCTGGCGATGGCCGCGCTGATGCTCAGCGCCGCGCTCGGCCTGCCCGAGTGGACCCTGTACGTCTCCGGCCTGCTGATCGGCGCGTCCTCCCTGTCCATCGGGTCGATGGTGCGGGCCCGCTGGTCCACGATCCACGGCGGCACCGGGACGCTGCACACCGCCTTCGCCTTCGAGTCCGTGGCCGACGAGGTCGTCTTCGTCACCGGGCCCGCGCTCGTCACGGTGCTGGCCACCGCGGTCAACCCGTACGCGGGGCTGCTGGTGGCGCTGGTGTGCATGCTCGGCGGCTGTCTGGCCCTGGCGGCGCAGCGGCGTACGCAGCCGCCCGTGCAAACGGTCAGGACGGGCGGCGGCACGCCCATCCTGATCCCCGGCATCGCCCTGCTGGCGTGCGTCTACCTCGGGCTCGGCGCGGTGTTCGGCTCGGTGGACCTGATCATGGTCGCCTTCGCCGAGGAGCACGGTGTGAAGGGCGCCTCGGGATTCCTGCTGGCGGCGTTCGCGGGCGGGTCGATGGTGTCGGGGCTGTGGTTCGGCTCGCGGGAGTGGCGGATCTCGCTGCGCGCCCGGTTCATCCGCGCGCTGGGCGTGTTCGTGGTGGGCCTGCTGCCGATCCTGCTCGTGGACGACCCGTGGATCATGGCCGCCGTGGCGTTCGTGGCCGGTCTGGCCATCTCGCCGACGCTCATCACCGGGTTCTCGCTCACCGAGCGGCTGGTCCCGCCGTCCCTGCTCACCGAGGGCATGGCCTGGATCTCCACCTCGATCGGGTTCGGCGTGGCGATCGGCGCGTGGGCGGGCGGGCATCTCACCGACACCTTCGGCGCGTCCAGCGCGTTCGGCTTCGCCGTGTGCGCGGCGCTCCTGGCGGCGGTCGTGGGCGTCGGAGGTTCGGGTTTGCTGAGACTTCCGGAAGCGCCTTCACCCCTGAAGAGCTGATCCGCTACGGTCGGGAGTTATCCCTCGCAACACCCATCACACCGGAAGCTCTGTTATGTCCCGACAAATCACTTCACTTCTAGCTATCGCGGCAGTTTGCGTCACCCTGGCTCCCGCGCCCGCGTTCGCCCAGACGCCGAAGAAGGCCGAGGTCGATTGCGAGCAGGTCAAGTGCATCGCGCTGACCTTCGACGACGGGCCCGGCCAGTACGCGGGCACCTTGCTGGACACCCTCAAGAAGTACGGCGCCAAGGCGACGTTCTTCCTGGAGGGCCAGTACGTGAACAGCCGCCCGGCCTTCGTCAAGCGCATGGTCACCGAGGGCCACGAGGTGGGCAACCACAGCTACAAGCACCCCGACTTCACCAAGATCGACGCCGGGGTCATCAGGAGCGAGATCAAGAAGACCCAGGACGCGGTCAAGAAGGCGGCGGGCGTCGAGCCCAAGCTGCTGCGACCGCCGTACGGGCTGGCCGACATCCAGGTGTCGGATGTCGCGACCGAGTTCGGCATGCCCATGATCCTCTGGACGGCCGGCTCGCACGACTGGGACACCAAGAACGTCGAGGCCATCAAGAAGAAGACCCTTGAGGTGGCCGAGCGCGACGGCATCATCCTCATGCACGACTGGGTCAAGCAGACCGTGGACGCCATGCCCTCGATCGTCAAGTCGCTGCAGGCCAAGGGCTACCAGCTGGTCACGGTCTCCGACGTGGTCAAGCAGCAGAACCTCCAGCCCGGTCAGATTTTCCCGGTTCCCGAAGGCTGGCAGAAGTGAGTATCGTTCACGTTTAATCGGAACGACGCTCGGAGGGGCGCCTCATGGTCTTCACTAACTGGGCCGGGAACCAGACGGGCGCCCCTGCCGAGGTGCGCACCCCCGCGAGCGTGGCGGACGTCGTCCAGGCCGTGCGGGACGCCTCGGCCGCCGGGCGCCGCCTGCGCATGGTCGGCACGGGCCACTCCTTCACCGGGGTGGCCCTCACCGACGGGATCATGCTCCGCCCCGAGGGGCTCAGCGGCATCAGGTCCGCCGGCGAGGACCGCGTCACGGTGCTGGCCGGCACACCGCTCAAGGTGCTGAACGAACTGCTCGACCAGCGCGGGCTCGCCCTGGCCAACATGGGCGACATCACCGAGCAGACCGTCGCCGGCGCGATCCAGACCGGCACCCACGGCACCGGCCGCGACAGCGGCGGCCTCGCCGACCAGGTCACCGAGCTGGAGCTGGTGCTCGCCGACGGCTCGGTCGTCACGGCCGCACCCGGCGAGGACCTGTTCGACGCGGCCCGGGTCGGCCTCGGGGCGCTGGGCGTGCTGACGGCCGTGACGTTCCGGGTGGAGCCGGCGTTCCTGCTGCGCAACCGGCGGCGCAGGATGACGCTCACCGACATCCTCGCCTCGCTCGACTCGCTGACCTCGGCCAACGAGCACCTCGACTTCTTCTGGCTGCCGCACACCGACGCCTGCCTGGTCAAGACCAACAACAGGGACGCGGGCCCGGCCAGGCCGCCGAGCCCGTTCAAGCACTGGCTGGACAACGTGTTCCTGGAGAACACCGTCTTCGGCGCCGCCTGCGCCGTCGGCGGGCGGCGTCCGGCGCTGATCCCGCGGATCAACGCGATCAGCGCGGCGGCGCTCGGCGACTCGGAGGCGGTGGACACCTCGTACAAGGTGTTCACCGCCCGCCGGGACGTGCGGTTCCTGGAGATGGAGTACGCCGTGCCGCGCGAGCACCTGGCCCAGGCGCTGCGCGAGACCCGCGACCTGATCGACAGGATGGACTGGAAGATCACCTTCCCCGTCGAGGTCCGGGTCACGCCGCCCAGCGACGCCTGGCTGTCCACCGCGTACGGCCGCGACTCGGCCTACGTCGCCTGCCACATCTACCGGCCCACGCCCAACCCCGCCTACTTCGAGGGCGTGGAGGAGATCATGAACCGGCTGGACGGCCGGCCGCACTGGGGCAAGATGCACACCCGGGACGCCGCGTACCTGCGCAAGGTCTACCCCCGCTTCGACGACTTCGTCGCGCTGCGCGACCGGCTGGACCCGCGCCGGGTGTTCACCAACGACTACCTCGACGTGGTGCTCGGCTAGCGTCCCTGCTGCTGCGCGGGCGGCTCGTCCGGCTGCGTCGTGGCCGGGGGCGCGCTGGACTGCTGCTCACCCGGGTCGGGGCGCTCCTGCTCCTCCTCGCCGGGCCCGGGCGTCTCGGGGACGGGCTCGACCGTGTCCGTGGGCGTGGGCGTCGGCGTGCCGGTCGGCGTCGGCTCGCCGGTCCCGGAGGGCGGCGGGGTGCGCGGCGTGTCCGTGGGCGTCGGGGTGGGGGTCGGGGTGGGCGACTGCGTCGGACCGGTCGGCCGGTCGTCGCGGTCCTGGCGGTCGTGCCCCTGATCCTTGACGGGGGCGCGCTGCTGCTCCTTCACCGTCGTCTGCCCGCCGGTGACCCGCTCGTGCAGCGTCCGGTGGTCGAGGGCCTGGAAGGCGAGGATGCCGCCCATGCTGACCGCGAACACCAGCGCGGCCGCGACCGCCATCTTCAGCCACGGCAGCCCCCTGCGCCCGGCGGGCTCGACGACCGGCATGACCAGCGTGTCATGCCCCCGGCCGCCGCCTCCCTGCACGGCGTGCGCGGCGGTCTCCTCCCCTACGGCACGGGTGGCGTGCGCGGCGGTCTCCTCGCCCGCGGCCGGGGTGGCGTTCGCGGCGGCGGCGAGCAGGCCCTGCCCCTCCTCCTGCTCCTCGCGCCACGCGGACAACGTGTGCTGCTTGACCCGGTCGCCGGTGCGCTTGAGATAGTGCGTGTAGACGGCACTGGCCACCGTGCTGGCGATGCTGAATACGGCGGCGCCGATCACGGTGCCCGCCACCCCGAGATAGGAGGCGGCCACCGCGGCGGTGACGGCGGCGAGGGCGCTCCCGAGGATCTGTGGCACGCTCAGCTCGAACTTCCGCTGCTCGCCGGTCATCCCCCGGATCAGTCCCCTCTGGTCATGCGTACGGTAAAGAGCTTCCTCGTGAATAGACGCGAGCGCGTGTCCCGTTGTTCCTGTGACCTGCGTGACAGGCATCCTCGTAACTCGTGCCCCGACGATTCGGCCTACCCTCCGTCTACCTCGCCGCGGCCGTGGCGACGGCCGCGACGACCGCTGTCCCGCTCGCCATGACGCCCGCCTCCGGACTCGCCCTGCGCCCCTCGGCCTCCGAGCCCACCCGGCCCTACATCGTCACCGCCCGCAGCCGCGCGGACGCCCGGGACCTCGTCGCGGAGGTGAGATGGCGGGTACGGCGTTACTACACCGAGGCCCTGCCGGGTTTCGCCACCTTCCTCACCGTCGGCGAGCTGGCCGAGCTCAGATCCGATCCCCGGGTCCTGGCCGTCGAGCCCGACCGCGAGATCCACGCCATGCCCGGCGACGCGCCCGCCCCCGCCTCCGACACGGACGCCGACACGGGCACGGGCGCGGGCGCGACCGTGTTCGTCGTGGACACCGGCGTCGACGTCACCCGGGCCGAGTTCGGCGACCGGGCCTGGCGCGCCTTCGACGCCACCGGCGGCACCGGGCGCGACTGCGGCGGGCACGGCACGCACGTGGCCAGGACCGTCGCCGGGCGGGCGCCGGAGGCCAGGATCGCCTCGGTGCGGGTGCTCGGCTGCGCGGGGTCGGGCTCGCTGGCCGACGTGCTGGCCGGGCTCGACTGGATCCGGCGGCACGCGCGCGGCCCGTCCGTCGTCACGCTCGCCGCCGACGGGGCCGACTCGCCCGCGCTCGGCGCCGCCGTACGGTCGCTGGTGCGCTCGGGGGTGTTCGTCGCGGGCGCGGCCGACTCGGGCTGGTGCCAGGTTTCCTCCGGCGGGCAGGCGTTCTCGGCGGGCGCCCCGTACCTCGCCGCCGCCGCGGCGCGTCTTCTCGAACGCCGTCCCGACGCCGGCCCCTCCCTTGTCGCGAGTTCGCTGAAGTGCACAACAGCACGCGCCGCGATTCGCCAGAATCCGTCGAGGAGCCCTAACCTCCTCATGCACAGCGGCGGGCATTAGAGGAAATGGAATCCACAAATGTGACCGGCGTCACATCGCCCCCGGGGCTTCCCAGGAAGGCGATGTTCGGACATGCCGGGTACGGTGCTGGCAGGCAACCGGCACACGCGAGAGACTCAAGGGTCCGGGGGAAGAATGGCGACGCTGACGAAGGGACTCGCATGCAGGAGCTCCGACTCGTCGCGGTGAGTGAGGACGGCACCTATCTCGTGCTGGCTACTGCCGGGCGGGGTACGCGCTTCACCCTTCCCGTGGACGACCGGCTCCGTGCTGCCGTCCGCGGCAACTTCTCCCGTCTCGGCCAGTACGAGATCGAAGTGGAGAGCCCGTTGCGCCCCAAGGAGATCCAGGCACGCATCCGCGCCGGAGAGACAGCGGAAGAGATCGCCGCGACCGCCGGGATCCCGGTCGAACGAGTCCGCTGGTTCGAGGGCCCGGTGCTGCAGGAGCGGGAGTACGTCGCCCAGCAGGCGCAGCGCGTCGCCGTCCGCATGCCCGGGGAGACCGCGCCCGGTCCCACCCTCGGCGAGCTGGTGGCCGAGCGGCTGACCAGGCGCGGCGTGCCCACCGACGAGATCGACTGGGACTCGGCCAAGCGCGACGACGGCCTGTGGCGGGTCAAGCTCGGCTACGTCTGGAACGGTCACACGCGCCACGCCGAATGGCTCTTCGACCCGCGAAAGCGCCACGTCTCCCCGCACGACGACGAGGCCATGCGCCTGTCGTCCGCCGACTTCGATCCCGAGCCCGCCGTGGTGGAGGACACCACGGTCACGCCGTTCGCGCCGCGGGTGGCCAAGCTGCAGCCGGTGCCGCCGCTCGCCTCCGACCCGCTGCCGTTCCCGTCGGTCGTGCGCCGCGAGCCGGAGGAGCCGGCCGTCGGCTACACCCCGCCGCCCAGGGCCGCCGACACCGGCGGCTACGGCCGCGGCCCCGACCTGCCGGGACGTGACCTGCCTGGGCGTGATGTTCCTGGGCGTGACGTGTCGTTCGACCGGCCGTCGCCGGCGCGGGAGAGCGCGTCGGACAGCTCGTCGTCCCTGCCCGAGACCACCCGCGCCCCCTTCCGGGGCGAGGGCTTCCACCCGGACCCGTCCCGTGCCGAGGGGCAGCGCGGTGAGCGTGGTGAGCGTGGTGAGCGCGCTGAGGGCCAGCGCGGGGAGACCGCGGGCCGCGAGACCGGCTTCGGCCGCTCCCCGGACGTCTCCTCCCGCCGCGGCGGCACGTCGCCGTGGCTGCCCGACTTCGGCTCCGGCCGCTCGGGCGAGCGCGACGACTCCATCTACGCGCCCGCCACCCCGCCGCCGTCCCGCCCGCTCGCCTCACACCCGTCGCCCCCCGAACCGACGACATCCGCCCAGCCACCCGCCGCCTCGGACCTCCGCCCGCAGCCACCCGCCGCCTCGGACTTCGGTACGCAGCCACCCGCGACCCCGGACTTCCGGACGCAGCCGCCTGCGGCCTCGGCACCTGGCGCACAGCCGTCGGCAGGCCCGTCGCTCGATGGGCAACCGTCGGTCAGTCCGTCGTCGGGTGCGCAGTCGCCTGCCGCTCCGGAGGCCGGTGCTCAGTCGCCTGCTGCTCCGGAGTCTCTTGGTCAGCAGGCGGCGGTGTCCGCTCCTGAGGTCGCCGCCACGTCGGCGGCTCCTGAGGTCCTGCCGACGTCGGCCGCTTCTGAAGGGCCTGTGACGCAGCCGTCGCAGCCGTCGTCGCCGACGTCCGCCGGGGAGCGCACGGCCGAGCCCGACGCTTCCGTCCCGGCCCCGGCCCAGCCCGTCACCTCGACACCCGCGGTCGCGACGCCCGCCGCCGCGGCGCCCGTCCAGCCGGAGCCCTCCGCCACGGCCGACGTGCAGCAGGAGACCGCGGCCACCACGGAGGCCCAGCCGACTGGCTCGGCCGTGGATGCTCAGCTCTCCACGACGCCGGAGGCCGACACCACGTCCGTCTCCGCCACGCCCGAGACCGACACCACCGGTTCTCCCGCGTCCGAAGACGCCGCCACCACCTCCGACACCGGCAATGCCCAGGTCACCACGCCCGAGGCAAGCGACTCCACCGCGCCCTCGTCGGACGCCTCGACGGCCGGTGCGACGGACGTCCCGGACGCCGCTGCGGAGGCTTCCTCCGCCGAAGCGCCCACTGTGGCCACCACCGAGGCGACCGCCTCGGACGTGACATCAAGCGCACCGACCGCGGCTCCCCCGGCAGCCGCCGAGGACGCCCCGGAACCCCCTGCGACCACCGAGACGGACGCCACCCCTCAGGCCGAGCCTGTCCCGGCCGAGACGGCGACGCCCGACGCGCCCGCCGCCGAGACGTCTGCCACCCAGGACACACCGGCCGACGAGACCGACGCAGAGTCCTCGGCCACTCCGGAGGCGGCTACGGCGAAGTCCCCGGACGCCGAGCAGGAGAGCCCGGCGACAGCACCGGAGCCCGCCGCCCAGGACGTGGCCGCCGAGGACGTGTCCGGGCCGAAGACGTCTATGCCGGAGGTGGCCGAGGAGGTTGCGTCCGAAGAGGTGGCGGAGAAGGTCGAGAAGAAGGCGCCCGCGCCCAGGCCCAAGCCGGGCCCCGGCGCGCCCAAGGGCACCCCGCCGGTCCCGGCCGCGCGTCCCGGCAAGGACGACGCCAAGGGCCCCGGCAAGGACGACGTCCCGGTGCCCTCTCCGCCGCCCGCTCCGGCCGCGCGCCAGGCGCGCAAGAATTCGCGGGGCCGCCGGGCCTCCGTGCCGACGTGGGACGAGATCATGTTCGGCGCCCGCCGCCAGGACTGACCCGCACCCGATCAAGCGACCACAGGCCGCGCCCACCTCGACAGGAGGGCGCGGCCTCGGTCGTTCAGGAAGGAAGCACCGCGGTGGTCGGCGGAGGCGTTCAGTCCTGCGGCGGGACGGTGTGGGGCCGCATGAACGGGGCCAGCCACTCCGGCGTCACCTCGGCGGGGAACGCCGCGCCCTGAGCTTCAGAGACGTCCAGCGCGTCGTAGCCGCCCTTGCCCGCGCCGACCCCCGCGATCAGCGTCAGCACCCCGGCCCGTCGCTGGAACCAGGTCTGGCGCAGCCGCCAGCCCACCACGGCCCGGCGTTCGATCACCGCTTCGGCGCGGCGCAACGAACCCGACCGGACCGCCAGCCGGGCGCCGTCGTAGCCGTGCCCCAGGGAGGCGTACCGGTCGAGGCCCAGGAACACCCCAGCGCCCGCCAGGAGCAACGCCAGAACCGTCAGGATCCACCAGAGCATCATTCCTGTGGCCCACGCTCCGGCGGCGCTCAGCGTGGCCAGGAGGAGCCAGGGGAAGACCGCGCGGAACAGGCGGCGGTTGCGGGCGATCGGCGGATGGGCGCGCAGGGTGGAGCGGAAGGGGCCCACGGCGTCGGCGGTGACGCCGACGGCGACCTGGCGCGGCACGTCGGGCAGCAGCTGCCCGCGCGTCTCGGAGTCGCCGAGGCCGGTCACGATCGCCCAGACGCGTACGACCCCGGCCAGGCGTTCGGCCAGACCGTCGACGATCTCGTAACCGCGCACCCGCCGGGACTCCAGCGACACGCTGCGCCGGTTGATCAGCCCGCGTTCGGCCACGAGGTAGCCGTCGCGGCGGGTGAGCCTGAAGTCCCAGTTGAAGACCGCGTACATCACGCCGCCGACGAACGGCATGGCGACGACCAGCAGCAGCGCCACGACGAGCAGCAGGTAGGGGTGCTCCCACAGCCACTCCCCCGCGCTCCAGGCGGCGTCCTGGCCGAAGCCCAGGTCGTCGCCCCACTGGAAGGCCAGCCCCACCGCGCCGCCGGCGAGCGCGAAGGGCGTGAGCAGGTACGCCCCGGACAGCGGCCCGTACAGGAGCCACCGGCGCGGGACGGCGATGATCGGCCGGTTCACGGGCGCGGGGCCGGGGGCCGGGATGTGCTCGGCCTCCCTGACCTGGACGGCACGGCGCAGCAGCACCGCCTTGAGGCGTTCCGCCTCGTCCAGCGTGACGCCGTCGAGCGCGGCCTCCTCGTCGTCGCCGCTCGCGCCCGTGTCGACCTTGAGCACGGCGAGCCCGAGAATGCGGTGCATGGGCGGCGTGGACACGTCGACGCCGCGCACCCGTTCCAGCGGGATGGTCCGGATCGAGCGGCTGATGAGCGACCGCTTGGTCTCCAGGCGGTCGCCGACGATCTCGTACGTGAAGGTGGCCCAGCGGATGACCGCGAACACGACGGTGCCGACGACGCCGAACGCCGCCCACGCGTACGACCTGGCCGAGAAGCCGCCCACGAACAGCACGCCGACCAGGGGCAGCAGCAGCGAGGGCAGCATGCGTACCGGATCGATGAGCAGCACCTTGGGGCTCAGCCGCCTGTGCGCGGGGGGCGCGGGGGGCGGAGGAGGCAGAGAGGGCGGGGGTGGCGGCGGCTGGGTCACGTGGCGTCGTCCCTGAGCTCTTCGGCGCGGTGGGCGAGCCGTTCGGCGAGCCCGGCCGCCACCTCGAAGTCGAGGCCCTTGATCGTGGACGAGCCCGCGTGCGAGGCGGTGCGGATCTCCAGCGTGGCCAGGCCGAGCAGCCGTTCCATCCACCCCTGGCCCTTGTCGACCGTCTGGATGCGGCTCACCGGCACGAACACCCACTCCCTGGTCAGGAACCCCGACCTGGCGTAGACGACGTCGCCCGACAACTCCCAGCGGTGGACGGCGTACCTGATGAACGGCTCCGCCGCCAGGAACGGCGTCAGCACGACCCCGACCACCAGCGGCAACAACCAGGAACGCGCGGCGAGCCAGGACGGAACCCACGACCAGCCGCTGCCCCCCAACCACCCGGCCACCACGGCCGAACCGCCCACGAAGAGCACGAATCCGATCGCCGCCTGCAGCAACCACAGGCGGCGGGCTTTGGGCGAGACGCGGTGCGCGGGGTCACGCAGTGGGCCTTTTGACGTCACAAGAACCAGCTTAGGGCGCACGCCCCGAAAGACGATCTGACCCCGCCCCCCAAGATCTCTTCCCTCCCCCGGCACAACTGCCAAGGCCCCCCACGAAAGGCATCCCCACAGACAGCGCCGGCCGCCCCCGGAGGTCCAAGGCCGGTGAACGGGCGAAGGCGGTGCCGAGGGCTACAGGGAGCGCCCAAGAGGTCCGGCCCGGCCGGGGAGCGCCGCTGTCTGCCACGACGGCAATGCGCAGGACCCGGCGTGCCCCGCGCGGCGGCAGGTAAAGATCGGACGGGCGGCGCGGCGTGTCGGACGGCCGGCCGGGGGCGGCGGGTGCATGCTCGGTGGCGGCCGGCCGCAGGCTGTCGAGCTGGGCCACGTCGGCGGCGCCACGTTCGTGCCATCCAGGCCCGGCGGCGCGTTACCGCACCACGCGCGAAACGCCCTCACGAAGCGTGGCAGCCGCCGTCCACCCGCAAGTCGAAGGCAGCCGCCGTCCTCTCGCGAGGCGCAGAGACCTGGGCAGCCGCACCCCTGTGCGAAGCACATCTGCCTCGTCCGGCGCAGCTGAATTTCGCGTGCCGGGCGCCGTCCGAAACCATGCCCGTTTTGTCCTGCGATCTCGCGCGCCACGAGCGCGCCGCCCGCCCCAGGGAACGGGCAGGCCAGGAAGGTCATCGGATCGTCATCGCCGGGCCGCCGCCGACGGCGTCCCTGTGGCCAACTTCACCCCTCAGATCACCGCATTCTGGCCGGTTTCGGCTCCTTTGCCGACGACCGACCATCGGGAAACGGTCTGCGCACCGCCGAGAGCCGCGTAGCATCATCCGGCATGGGGCTGTGTAACACGGCATCACGTGTGAGGCGGGCCGCTGTCAGTGTGACAGTGGTGGCTTTCGCGCTCACCCTGTCAGGTTGCGCCGCCCTGGGCATCGGAAGATCACAAGCCAAGGAGATCGCGGAGATCAACGTCTCGAGCCCGGAGTTGCGCGACGGCATGCCGCTGCCGAGCGAGTTCTCCTGCCGAGGCCGCCAGGGCAGCCCGCCGCTGCGCTGGTCCAGCGAACCCTTGCCGAAGGCGAAGTCGATCGCGATCGTGGTCGACTCCCATACTCCCTCCGAATCGGCCGTTCACTGGGTGCTCTACAACATCCCGGCGACCACGACCGAGCTGGGGCCGGGTGCCGCCGAGAGTCCTCCCGAGGGCTCCGGCCAGGCCACGGTGACCAGTGGGAAGGCGGGCTACGAACCGCCCTGCAACACTCCGGGCAGCTACCGGTTCACCGTCTACACACTGAACGACAAGGTCGAGGCGAAGGAGGGCGGTCTCCCCGAGATCTTGAAGGAGATCGCCGACCACACGATCGCCCGGGGCCGGCTGACGGCGGTGAACATCCAGTGACAGGTCGATCACCGCAGGTAGACCGGATGGACCAATTCTCTACGTAGGGTGTGACAACTCTCATAGTGGTCCGACAGAATCAGATCCAATTGTTAGGCATTGGTGATCAAAGGGGGCAGATCGCGTCGATGGCCGCGCGATCTCACCGATGCCACAGGGAGGCCATGGCTTTGAGGGTGGTGCAATGATCGCGGTCGTCGTGAGCTTGGTCGCTGTCGTGCTCCTCGTGCTCGTCGTCGTGGCACTGGGCATGCGTTCCATGAACCGCCGGGAGAGCTCTCTCCCTCCGGAACGGCTGAAGGAGATGGCCGAGAAGGAGGAGATGACGCACGCCCGGTCCACCGACGAGTTCGCCGCGCACGAACCGCGCATGGCCAATTTCAGCCCGGACTTCTCCCCGATCGACGAGGTGAAGCCGAAGCCCGTGCGCACCGGCCAGCGTGGCAGGCGTGGCGTCGACGAGTGGGGCAACCCGACCACCGACCACGAGGACGAGGAGTTCTGGGCGAACATCCGCAGCGACGCCGAGGAGGGCGGTTTCGGCGCCGGCGGCACCGTGGCGGCCCGGAAGGGCGCCGCCCGTCCCGTCGAGCGTGAGCAGCCCGCCGAGCGCCGTGAGCGTCCCGCCAAGCCCAAGCCCGTGGCCGCCGCGGCCGACCCCAACGCCGCGACCGTCCAGGCCCCGCTGCCCCAGCGCCAGCCCGCCGCTGCCGCGGCCAACCTCGCCGACCTGGTGGAGCCCGCCAAGCGGCCCACCCCCTCCGCCTCCGACATGGCCGACCAGCGCACGGTGACGTTCGCGGCGCCCACGCCCGACGTGCTCAGCCTCCTCGGCGGCGGCGCCCAGCCCGTCGTGCCGGCCTCCCGCCCCGAGCCCCTGCCTGCGAGCGGCGCCCACCCGGCCGTCCCGGCGGCGAGCGGCGGCTCGTTCCCCGCCAACCCGGCCGCCGGCGGCGGGTCCTACGCAGGCGTCACCTCCAGCGGGTCCTTCCCGGTCGCGCCCGTCGCGCCGATCCACGGCGCCCCGACCAGCGACCCGTTCCCCGCGTACAACAACGCCGCCAACAACGCGGCCGACGCTCTTGAGACCACCTGGACGGGCGCGCCCGCCGCGGCCACCTCCGGCTCCTGGCCCGCCGCCTCGCCCGACATCCTCGACGACCCCTCCCCCACCTCCTACGGCGGCCCGGCGAGCTCCTGGCCCGCCTTCGTGGAGCAGCCCGCCGCCACCGCCTCTCCTGCCGCCGCGTTCCCGGCCTCGTACGAGGTGCGCGCCGGCTGGGCCGTGGCCGACGACTCCGGCTCGCCCATCACCGGCCCCTCCCCGGCCACCGGCACGCCCACCGTCCCCGCCCGCGCGGTCTCGGCCTACGACGACGTCCTGTCGGCTCCGCCGGTGCCGCCCGCGCCGTCCTCCTCCATCGCGTACGAGACCGGCGACTTCGCCGCCGAGCCCGGCCCCGCCTGGCCCGAGCCGCCGTCCGGCACGGCGAACTGGCCGACGTACGGCGGGCAGTCGCAGGGCGCGGCCACTCCCGGCCAGACCGACAGCGGCGGCGGCCGTCGCCGCGCCCCCGAGCAGGACTACAACGACTACTACCGGTGATCTCCGGCCCCTTACCGAATGAGTAAAACTCCCGCGACGACCCCCTAAAGCGGGGGTGGCGCACCACTAGGGTTTCCGACATGATCGGCGATACCCTCAGTAGCTGGTTGCGTACGCTACGGCATGATCTGCCCGCTTCGCTCGTGGTCTTCCTCGTCGCAGTCCCGTTCTCCCTGGGCATCGCGGCGGCCTCGGGCGCCCCGCCGGCCGCCGGGCTCATCGCCGCCGTCGTGGGCGGGGTCGTGGCCGGCTCGCTGGGCGGGTCGGCCGTCCAGGTGAGCGGGCCGGCGGCAGGGGTGTCCGTGGTGGTCGTCGAGCTGGTACGGATCCACGGCTGGCGCGCCACGTGCATGATCACGCTGCTGGCGGGGCTCGTCCAGCTCGTGCTCGGCGTGGTCAAGGCCGCCCGGGTCGTCCCCGCCGTCTCCCCCGCGGTCCTGCGCGGTCTGCTGGCCGCGGTCGGCGCGATCCTCGCGCTCTCCCAGCTCCACGTGGTCCTCGGCGGGCAGCCCCAGCTGTCGGCCCTGGCCAACCTCGCCGATCTGCCCGGCCAGATCGCCGGCCTGCACGGGCACAAGGTCGCGCTGGGCCTGTTCACGATCGTGGTGCTGGCGTCGTGGACGCTGCTGCCGGCCCGGGTCAGGGTGGTGCCCGCGCCGCTGGTCGCGCTGCCGGCCACGGCGGGCGTCGCCTGGCTGGCCGGCTGGGACGTCACCCACATCGACCTGGCGGGCAGCTTCTCCGGGTGGGGATTCCCCGTGCTGCCGTCCGCCGACTGGCACACGATCGTGGGCGCGGTGCTGCTCGTCGCGCTGCTGGGCAGCGTCGAGTCGCTGCTGTGCGCGTCCGCCGCCGACGGGACGCACCCCGGCCGCCGCGCCGACCTCGACCAGGAGCTGACCGGCCAGGGCGTGGCCAACATGGTGTCGGGGGCGCTGGGCGGGCTGCCGATCGCCGGCGGCATCGTCCGTACGGAGGCGAACGTGCGGGCGGGCGGGCGCACCCGGTCGGCGGCGATCCTGCACGGGGTGTGGGTGCTGGGGTTCGCGGTGGGTCTCGGCTGGTCGGTGCGGCTGATCCCGCTGGAGGCGCTGGCGGCGCTGCTGGTGTTCACCGGCGTGCGGATGGTGGGGCTGGCGCGCGTCAGGAGGGGCCGCGGGCACGGCGAGGTGCCGGTCTACGTGGCGACGGCGGCGACCGTGATCGTGCTCGGCCTGGCCGAGGGGGTGCTGGCGGGGGCGGCGCTGGCCGCGCTGCTGGCGCTGCGCCGGCTGACCTGGGTGAGCGTGCGCAGGCGCGAGGAGCCGGACGGCCGCCTGCACGTGACGATCAGCGGCTCGCTGACGTTCCTCGGCGTGCCCAGGCTGACGCACGAGCTGCGGTCGATCCCCCCGGGCACGCCGGTCGACCTCGACCTCACCATCGACTTCATGGACAACGCGGCCTTCGAGGCCATCCACTCCTGGCGGCTGGATCACGAGCAGGCGGGCGGCACGGTCGACCTGCACGAGCCGCACGACGAGTGGTACACGCTGGCGGCGGGCGGGGCCCGCGCGTACCCCGGCAGGTCGCCGGACCGGCGATGGGTGCCGTGGGCGCAGCGGCGGACCCGCCCGCAGCGCCGCGCCATCCCCGACGACGGCGGCTCGACCCCGGCGACCTGCACCGAGGGGGCACGCGACTTCCACCGCACCACGGCGCCGCTGGTCCGGCCGATCTTCACCGAGCTGGCGCGCAAGCAGCAGCCGACCCACCTGTTCATCACCTGCGCCGACTCCAGGATCGTGCCCAGCCTGATCACGGCGAGCGCTCCCGGCGACCTGTTCACCGTGCGCAACATCGGCAACCTGGTGCCGCGCCGGGGCTCCGAGCCGCACGACGACTCGGTGGTGGCCGCGATCGAGTACGCCACGCAGGTGCTCGGCGTGCGGACGATCACCGTGTGCGGGCATTCGGGATGCGGGGCGATGGCCGGGGTGCTCAGCGCCGGCGTGCAGGCCGGCAGCCTGCCGGGGCTGCGGCGGTGGCTGCGGCACGGGAACCACAGCCTGGCCCGGTTCATCGAGACCGAGGGCGACCGGCTGCACAAGGGGGCCCTCGACGTGTTGTGCCGGGTGAACGTCCAGCAGCAGCTGGAGAACCTGCGCACCTACCGGAAGGTGGACGAGCAGGTCAGGGCTGGCAAGCTGGAGCTGGTGGGCCTGTACTTCGACATCGGGTCGGCGCGGGTGCACCTGGTGCCGCCGCTGCGGTCTTCGCTCTCCGTGAAGTTGTGAGCCCGCGCCCCGCCGGGCGCCCAAGATGGGTTCATGAAGATTTTGCTCATCGGCGGCACGGGGTTCCTGGGGCGCGCCATCGCGGAAGAGGCGTTGGCGCGTGGCCATGAGGTCACGACGTTCAACAGAGGGCAGAGCGGCGGCGACGTGCCGGGCGTCGAGACCGTGCGCGGCGACCGGGAGTCCGTCGCCGACCTGGAGCGGCTGGCCGACGGCCGGTCGTGGGACTTTGTGGTGGACACGTCCGGGTATGTTCCGCGGGTGGTGGGCGAGGCGGTGCGGGCGCTGTCGGGCCGGGCGGCGACGTACGCGTTCATCTCCAGCGTCTCGGCCCTCGACGGGTTCCCCGCCAAGGCCGCGACCGAGGAGACCGGCGGATGGCCGTGCGAGCCCGACGCCGGCCCCGACGACGGCGACTACGGCGTGCTGAAGGCCGGGTGCGAGCGGGCGGTCGAGCAGGGTTTCGACGGCAACGCGCTGATCATCCAGCCTGGGCTGATCCTCGGCCCGTACGAGAACGTGGCCCGGCTGCCCTGGTGGCTGACCCGCATCTCGCGGGGCGGCCGGGTGCTGGCGCCCGGCGATCCCGCCGAGCCGATGCAGCTCATCGACGCCCGCGACGTCGCCATCTTCACCCTCGACCAGGCCGAGCGGGGCGTCGCCGGCCGGTTCGCGGTGACCGGCCCGGCGGGCAACACCACCTACGGCGAGTGGCTGGAGCTGTGCAAGCAGGTCACCGGGTCCGACGCGGAGTTCGTGTGGATGGACGCGGAGTTCCTGGTCGCGCAGGGGGCCGGGGCGTTCGTGGAGCTGCCGCTGTGGGGCGGGCCGCCGTCGGAGGAGAACGCCAACTTCTGGAGCGTGCCGACGGGCAAGGCCGAGGCGGCGGGGCTGCGGGCGCGTCCGGTCGCGGAGACCGTGCGTGACACGTGGGAGTGGCTGCGGGAGATCCCGGAGGAGCAGCGTTCCTACGGGCGAAGGATGGTCCACGGGATGGCCCCGGAGAAGGAGGCCGCCATCCTCGCCGCCTGGGACGCCCGCTCCGCCTGACCCCGAAAGCGCCGCCAGGGCCTCGGCGGAGACGCCGTCGGGGCCCAGGGCCCGGCGGAGGCGCGCCCGTCAGAGCCCGGCGGAGGCGCGCCCGTCAGGGCCCGGGGTGGAGACGGGCCGTCAGGGCCCGGTGGAGGCGCGCTGCCAGGGCGCGGCTGGGGCGTCGTCAGGGTGCCGAGGCTTTCTGGCGCCCCGGAGGCGACTGGGCTTCCGCCCTTCGCCGACGGGCGCCTGACGCGTCGTCGAAACGTTGTGAGCTGGGAATACGCATACAGCTCGGCTCGACGGGCAGATGACTGCCGGTGTACGTGAACTCACGGGGGAGGGTTCGACGATGACGTACCAGAGCAGGCCCGTCACGGGCTGGGTGGGCTGGGTATGGTTCGCCGGCATGCTCATGATCATGGCCGGCGTGTTCAACATCATCACCGGTCTCTACGCGGTGATCAACAGCGGGCTGTTCGTCCGCACGCCATCCCGCCTGCTGTTCTTCAACGTCGGCACTTGGGGCTGGATCCACCTGTTGTTCGGGATCGTCCTGCTCCTGACCGGTATCGCGGTGACGGTGGGGCAGACCTGGGCCCGCGTCGTGGCGGTGGTTCTCGTCATGATCAACGCGATGACGCAGCTGACCTGGATCGCGGTCAACCCGTGGTGGTCGCTCGCGGTCATCGCGGTGGACGTACTGGTGCTGTACGCCCTGATCGTGCACGGCCGCGAGGCCCAGGAACTGGGAGGTGAGAGACGAGCCGGCCTGTAGGCCGGGTTCTGTCCTTCGCGAACGAAGGGGCGACCATCCATCTAGGGCCGCCGTTGCCGGCGGCCTCAAGCGGTCTACCCGCGCGGCTCGGGCGGGCAGCCCTCGAACGTCGCGCGCGGAACGCTCCGGAGAGCGTCCCTTCTTGACCTTGCTCCGGGTGGGGTTTACCTAGCCGCCCACGTCACCGTGGGCGCTGGTGGTCTCTTACACCACCCTTTCACCCTCACCCCCCACCGAGGCGGGGGGCGGTCTGCTTTCTGTGGCACTGTCCCGCGGGTCACCCCGGGTCGGCGTTACCGACCACCCTGCCCTGTGGAGCCCGGACCTTCCTCGGCGGGCCCGAAGGCCCGACGCGGCCGCCCGGCCGACTCGTCTTCAGGGAGGTTATCAAACCTCAAGCCGTTCCCAACCGAGTCGCAAGATCGATTGGATGGGATGGGCATGTCACCGCCTGAGGGGGGCGGAGGCAGCAGCGGCCGCGCCGGGATGTTCTGGCGGCTCCCGGCGTGGCCGCGCTCAACGCAGGTGGGCCGGTCTAAGCACGAATTCACCGCCGCGCTCAACGCAGGTGGGCCGGTCTAAGCACGAATTCACCGCCGCGCTCAACGCACGCAGGCTGGCCGAAGCACCACTCCACCACCGCCGCGCTCAACGCACGCGGGCCGGTCGAAGCACGAATTCACCGCCGCGCTCAACGCTGGCGGGCCGGTCGGTGCACTACTTCGCCACCACCGCGCTCAACGCGAACGGGGGCGTGTTCAGCGTAGGTGGGCGGTGTCGTTGAAGGACTTCACCACGGCGGGGCCGTCGGCGTAGTACTCGATCAGCGACAGGCAGGCCAGGTCGAGGTGCATCCGGTAGAGCGCGCCCAGAGGCGCCGTGAGGGCGTCGCGCAGCAACATCTTGATCGGTGTCACGTGGGAGACGGCGAGCACGGTCTTGCCCTCGTAGCGCTCCACCAGCCGCTCCCCTGCCGCCTGGACGCGGCGGGCCGCCGTGGCGAAGCTCTCGCCCCCGGGCGGCGCGGCGTCGGGGCCGGCCAGCCAGGCGGCCAGTTCGGCGGGCCACTCACGCTGCACCTCGGTGAACGTGTGCCCCTCCCAGGCGCCGAAGTCGGCTTCCCTGAGGTCGTCGTCGATCTCGACGTCGAGCCCGGTGCGCTGGGCCACGGCCTCGGCCGTCTGCCTGGCCCGCTTGAGCGGCGAGGAGACGATGACGTCCGGCCGGTACGGCTCCCGCGACAACCGGTCGGCGGCCGCCGCCGCCTGGGCCAGCCCGTTGGCGGTGAGCTCGGCGTCGCCGAGGCCGGAGAACCTGCGCTCGACCGACAGCGGCGTCTCGCCGTGCCTGAGCAGCAGCAACGAGGTGGCCACGCGGGTGGGCGGGGCCCAGCCGGTGCCCTTGGAGCGCTGCTGGGCGGCGGCCACGGACGCCGTGGGGGCCGACAGCTCGGCGATGGCGCCCGCGTCGAGGAGGTCGGTCTGCTCGACGACCGGCGCCGGTGTGCGGGCCGCGGGCACGGCGGCAGCCGGGACGGCCGCGGCCCCCGGCGCGCCGGCGTCGTGGGTGCCGCCCGCCTTCCAGGTCAGGCCCTTGGCGGCGGCGTCCATGGCCTCGTTGGCCAGCCGGTCGGCGTGTTTGTTGTGCTCGCGCGGGATCCAGGTCCACTCGACCACCCGCAACCGCCTGGCCAGCGCGCCGGCCTCAAGGGCGAGCGGACGCAGCCCCTCGTTCTTGATCTTCCAGCGGCCGGCCATCTGCTCGATGACCAGCTTGGAGTCCATCCGCACGACCACCTCGGCGCCCTCGCCGCCCACCCCCAGCACGGCGGTCAGCCCGGCGATCAGCCCCCGGTACTCGGCCACGTTGTTGGTCGCGACGCCGATCGCCTCGGCGGCCTCGGCCAGCACCTGGCCGTCGGCGGCGTCCCGGACGACCGCGCCGTAGCCGGCCGGGCCCGGGTTGCCGCGCGAGCCCCCGTCGGCCTCGATGACGTAGGACGTCACAGGCCGGACTCCGGGGTGCGGACCAGGATCCGCCGGCACTCCTCGCAGCGCAGCACCTCGTCGTGGGGGGCGGCCTTGATGGAGTTCATCTCGGCGATGGACAGGGCCACCTTGCAGCCCTGGCAACGCCCGCCGTGCAGCATGGCGGCGCCCACGACGTACTGCTCCTTGAGCTTGTCGTAGAGCTTGAGCAAGTCGGCGGGGATCTCGCCGGCGACGGCGGCGCGCCGGCCCCGGACCTCGCTCGCCTCCTTGTCGATCTCGGTCAGCGCGGCGTCACGGCGGTCTTCGGCGGCGGCGCGGGTGGCGGCCAGTTCGTCGCGCTGGGCGACCAGGTCGGTGACCTTGCTGTCGGCCGCCTCCCTGCGCTCCATGATCTCCAGCACGACCTCCTCCAGGTCGCCCTGGCGCTTCTGCAGCGAGGCGATCTCGGACTGCAGGCTCGCCAGGTCGCGGGGCGAGGTCACGGCGCCGGAGTCGAGGCGCTTCTGGTCGCGGTCGGCGCGGGTGCGCACGGCGTCGACGTCGTTCTCCGCCTTGGTCTGCTCGCGCGCGAGGTCGCCGGCCTCGGTCTCGGCCTCGATGACCTGGGTGACGAGCCGGGCCAGGCGCTTGGACTGCTCGTCGATCTCGGCCAGCTCGGGCAGGGTGCGCCGGCGGTGCGCCAGCCGGTCGATCACGGAGTCGAGCTCTGCCAGGTCGAGCAGTCGCTTCTGGGCCTCAGGGGCTGCTTTCATGATCAATATCCTCTTGTCCAAGCATCGGTGACCGTGGCGGAGACGCGCGTTTCAACGGTAACGCCACTGGAGCGCAGGATGGACGCCGCGCTGTCGAGCCACGGCCACTCGGTGGCCCAGTGGGCGGCGTCGATCAGGGCGGGGCCACCGGACTCGACGAACTCACCGGCCGGATGGTGCCGCAGGTCGGCCGTGAGGAACACGTCGACGTCGGCGGACCTGGCCGCGCCGAGCAGCGAGTCGCCCGCGCCGCCGCTGACCGCGACGCGCGAGACCGGCCGGGCCAGGTCGCCCGCCACCCGCAGGCCGCCGGCGGTGCGCGGCAGCCCCTTGGCGGCCCGCGCGGCGAACTCCCCCAGCGTGGTGGGCTCGGGCAGCTCGCCGATGCGGCCCAGGCCGCGCCAGGGGTCGTCGGGGAAGGGCTGGAGCGGTACGAGGTCGCCGGTCAGGCCCACGGCCCTGGCCAGGGCGTCGGAGACGCCGGGATTGGCGGTGTCGGCGTTGGTGTGGGCGGTGTAGAGGGCGACGTCGTGCTTGATCAGGCGGTGGATCAGGCGGCCCTTGGGCGTGGTGGCGGCCACGCTGGTGGTGCCGCGCAGGTAGAGCGGGTGGTGGGTGACGATCAGGTCGGCGCCCCAGTCGAGGGCCTCCTCGCCCACGACCGCGACCGGATCGACGGCGAACAGCACCTTGTGCACCCGCCGGGCGGGGTCGCCGCAGACCAGCCCCACCGCATCCCATGACTCGGCCCGGGCGGGCGGGTAGGCCGCCTCGAGCACCTCGATCACCTCAGTCAGCGTCACAGCAGCCACCTGCGCAGACTACCGGCCCGCGGAAGGGTCGCGCGGGGCGTGGCGGAGGGTGTCGCCAGAACGTGGTTCGGCGTACTGTAAGTGGATCCTGACTTCGCGGAGGACGGCATGGCACCCAGCGTCGCGATCATCGGAGCGGGCTTCGGCGGCCTGTGCATGGCGATCCGGCTGCGGCGTGCCGGGATCGGCTCCTTCACGGTCTTCGAGAAGGCGGCCGACCTCGGCGGCACGTGGCGGGACAACAGCTATCCGGGCGCGGGCTGCGACATCCCCTCGCACCTGTACTCGTACTCGTTCGAGAAGTACGCGAGCTGGACCCGCCGTTACCCGGCCCAACCCGAAATCCTCGCCTACCTAGAGCATTGCGCCGATAAATACGACGTCAGGCGAAAAATACGCTTCGGCGCGGAAGTACGGCGAGCGGTCTTCGACGGCCGCCGCTGGCAGGTCACCAGCACCCACGACGGCGGCGAGCGCACCGAGGCGTTCGACGTGGTCGTCATGAGCGTGGGCCAGCTCAACCGCCCCCACCTGCCCGAGATCCCCGGCATGTCCGACTTCGAGGGCGTCTCCTTCCACTCGGCCCGCTGGAACCACGACCACGACCTCACCGGCCGCCGCGTCGCCGTGATCGGCAGCGGCTCGTCGGCGGCCCAGCTCATCCCGGCCGTCGCCGAGCGGGCCGCGCACCTCGACGTCTTCCAGCGCACGCCCAACTGGGTGATCCCCAAGCCCGACGCCACCTTCGGCCCGCTCGCCCGGCTGGCCTTCCACTACGTCCCGGGCCTCCAGCGGGCCTACCGCGAGTGGATCTACCGGTACGCCGAGGCCACGCTCTACCCGGCCCTGGCCGAGGGCTGGAGCGCCGGCCTGCTGAAGAAGCGCGCCCTGGCCCACCTGCGCGCCCAGGTCCCCGACCCCGTCCTGCGGGCGAAGCTGACGCCCGGCTATCCGCCCGGCTGCAAGCGCGTCGTCATCGACAGCGCCTTCTACCCGGCGCTGACCAGGCCGGACGTCGACGTCGTCACCGATCCGATCGTCCGGATCGGGCCGAAGGGCGTGGAGACCACCGAGGGGCTGCGCGAGGCCGACACGATCGTGTACGCCACCGGGTTCCTGAGCACCGAGTTCCTGGCCCCGATGGAGGTCACCGGGCTCGGCGGGCGGTCGCTGGCCGGGCAGTGGCGCGACGGCGCGCACGCCTACCTCGGCATCTCGGTGCCCGGCTTCCCCAACATGTTCCTGCTCTACGGCCCGAACACGAACCTCGGGCACAACTCGATCATCTACATGATCGAGTGCCAGGTGCGGCACGTCATGGCGTGCCTGGCGCGGGTGGCCGAGCAGGGGCCGATCGAGGTGCGTCCCGAGGCGATGGCCGCCTGGACCAGGCGGCTCGACGCGGCAATGGACCGCATGGTGTGGGGCGAGGGGTGCCGGAGCTGGTACAAGACGGCCGAGGGACGGGTCACCAACAACTGGCCCGGCCCGACGACGCTCTACCGGCGGCTCACCGCCCGGCCGCCGCGCGGGGCGTACCGGAGGGTCGAGGAGGTCCCGTCTTCGGTGCGGTGAACAAGATATGGGCAAAAAATCGGACTTGAGGCGCATTGGAGCAGGTCGGGGGCACGCGGTAACGTCCTTCGCATGACGCTTCCCCTGCACCGGCGTGCCGTCGTGGCCGACACCCACAATGATCTGCTCATGGCGGTCGCCGCCCGGCCGCCCCAGCAGTGGGCCTCCTTCTTCCGCCGGCGGTGGCTGCCGCAGCTCGTCGAGGGCGGGGTCGACCTGCAGATCCTGCCGGTCTTCATCGACGACCAGTACCGGCCCGAGGGCGCGCTGCGGCAGACGCTGCGCATGATCGAGTGCGCCCACGTGATCGCGGAGGGCAACCCCGACACCGTACGGCTCTGCCTCGACGGCTCGGCGATCGACGCGGCGCTGGCGGAGGGCAAGATCGCCCTGGTGCTCGCGCTGGAGAGCATGCCGGGGCTCGACGAGAGCGTCGAGCTGATCTCGACCGTCCACCGGCTGGGCGTGCGGGTGGCCTCGATCGCGCACTTCGGGCGTACGCCGCTGGCCGACGGCAGCGCCGAGGACGCCACCGGCAGCGGCCTGACCAGCCGCGGCGTGGCCGCCCTGAGCGAGATGGAGCGCCTGGGCATGGTGTTCGACGTCTCGCACCTCGGCGCGTCGGGCGTGGCCCACGTGCTGGAGCTGGCGACCAAGCCCGTCATGGCCACCCACTCCGCGGCCCGCGCGCTGCGCGACCACCACCGCAACCTCACCGACGACCAGCTCCGCGGGGTCGCCGCCACGGGCGGCGTGGTCTGCGTGAACTTCTTCGCCCCCTTCCTGGCCGAGCGCAGGGAGGACATGACGCTCGACCGCCTGCTCGACCACATCGAGCACGTCGCGCAGGTGGCCGGGATCGACCACGTCGGCCTCGGCCCCGACTTCATCCGCGAGGTCATGGACGACCTGACGCCCCCGTGCTGCGAGGACCTGGATCCCGAGGACCTCGACCCCAAGGCGTCGATCCCCGGCCTGGAGGGGCCCACCGGGCTGCCCATGGTGACCGAGGGGCTGCTCGCCCGCGGCCTGCCGGAGAAGGACGTCACCAAGATCATCGGAGGGAACGTCCACCGGTTCCTCGGAGAGCGGCTGGCATGATCGAGGATCTGGAGGAGCTGGTCCTGTGCGAGTCGTTCTCGCGTGACCTCGCGGCCGTGGCCCGCAGCGCCGAGGTCGTGGCCGCGATGGGGGCCCGCTATCTGGGGGCCCGGCCGGAGTTCCTGGTGATCGACGGCGTCACCCATCTGCGGTGGTCGTTCGGCACGCCCAGGGTGCTGCTGCTCGGCCACCACGACACCGTCTGGCCGATCGGCACGCTGGCGACCCACCCCTGGTCGGTCGTCGACGGCGTGGCGCGCGGGCCGGGCGTGTTCGACATGAAGGCCGGGCTGGTGCAGACGTTCCACGCGCTCGCCGGGCTCGGCTCGCTCGACGGCGTCACGCTGCTGGTCACCGGCGACGAGGAGCTGGGCTCGATCACGTCCGCGCCGCTGATCACGGACACCGCGCGGGGGCTGGCCGCCGCGTTCGTCATGGAGGCCAGCGCGGACGGCGGCGCGCTGAAGACGTCCCGCAAGGGCACGTCGATGTACACGCTGCGGGTGCGCGGCAAGGCGGCCCACGCCGGGCTGGAGCCGGAGAAGGGCGCGAACGCGGGCGTCGAGCTGGCGCACCAGATCCTGGCCATCGCCGCCCTCGGAGCCGGTGACACGACGGTCACCCCGACCGTGCTGCGCGGCGGGACGACGCTCAACACCGTCCCGGCCGAGGCGACGGTGGGGGTCGACGTGCGGGCGAGCACGGTGGCCGAGCAGCTGCGGGTGGACGCCGCGATGCGGGCGCTGGCCCCCGTGGTGCCCGGCACGCGGCTGGAGGTCGAAGGAGGCCCCAACCGGCCGCCGCTCGAAGCCGCGATGTCGGCCTCGCTCTACGCCATGGCCCAGGACCTGGCCGCCGGGCTGGACGTGGGCCCGCTGCACAGCGCGGCGGTGGGCGGCGCCTCCGACGGGAACTTCACCGCGGGGGCCGGCTGCCCGACGCTCGACGGGCTGGGCGCGGTGGGCGGCGGCGCGCACGCCGACCACGAGCACGTGGTGGTGGCCGAGATGCCGCGCCGCGCGGCCCTCCTCCGCGCCCTGATCGAGGCCGTGCGCTGATCGAGGCCGTGCGCTGACCGAGGCCGTGCGCTGACCGAGGCCGTGCGCTGACCGAGGCCGTGCGCTGACCGAGGCCGTGCGCTGAGGCGACCCGGGCCCGGTGTCGCAGCCCTGGACGGGCGGCGGCCGGGCCCGCGGCGGGAGCCGGGTGTGATCGGCGGGGACAGCATTCTGTCACTCCTTCACCAGTGGTATCGATATGGTGACTGCCTGTAGTCATTTGACGTGCGCCGCCACTCTCGGGGCGCACGTTGACCAGGGAGGTTCCATGAAATCCGTGCTGACCGCCGCTCGCAGGACGGCCGCCCTAGCCCTGTGCGCGTCCGCCGCGCTCGTCGTCCCGTTCGGGGCGACCCCGGCCGGTGCCGCCACCGACGACGAGCCGGGCGTGCTGCTGTACATCACCGTCACGCCGAGCAACGGCGGCGGCGCGTACTCGATGCGGCTCACCTGCGACCCCGACGGCGGCACCCACCCGCGCCCGCGCACGGCCTGCGCGGAGCTGCACGAGGTCGACGGCGTGGTCAAGGATCTCAACGTCGATCCGGGCGCGTGCCCGCGCAACTACTCCCCCATCTCCGTGCGCGTCAGGGGCCACTGGTACGGCCGCACGACGTCCTACGACAGGAAGTTCGAGAACGACTGCGTCATGGAACGCACGCTCGGGCCGCTGGTGAAGTGATCCCCGGCAGTCCCTGACATGCCCGTCCGCGGACCGCGGGCGGGCATCTCGCCGTCCGGCGGGCATAGTGGGGGGCATGACGAGCCGGGAGGAGGCCGCCGAGGCGGCGGCCAAGAGTGGTGTGACGATCCGCGAGTTGCACGAGATGGGCGAGTTCGCGCAGGTCTTCCGGCTCTTCGACGAGATCTGGCGGCCCGACCCGGGCAACGCGCCGGTCAGCGTCGAGTTGATGGCCGGGTTCGCGCACACCGGCAACTACGTGGCCGGCGCGTACGAGGACGACGTGCTGGTGGGCGCGTCGGTGGGCTTCCGGGCGGCGGGGGGCGCGCTGCACTCCCACGTGACCGGCGCCTCGATCGGCCGGGGCATCGGCTACGCGCTCAAGCTGCACCAGCGGGCGTGGTGCCTGGATCGGGGCCTGGACCGCGTCACCTGGACCTTCGATCCGCTGGTCCGCCGCAACGCCCGGTTCAACCTGGTCAAGCTGGGCGCCCGCCCGCAGGAGTACCTGCGCGACTTCTACGGCGTCATGGCCGACGCGATCAACGAGGGCGACTCCTCCGACCGCCTGCTGGCGGTGTGGCCGCTGGACGAGCGCCCGCTCGGGCCACGGGTGGAACCGGCCGAGGGCCGCGTCCGGGTGCTGGCCGAGGACGGCTCCGGCCCGGTCATGCGACCGGCGGAGGCGGACGTCGTGCTGGTGGGCACGCCGCACGACGTCGAACAGTTGCGCGTGCACGACCCGGCGGCGGCCAGGGCCTGGCGGACGGCGATGCGCGAGGTGCTGGGCGGCCTGATGGAGTCCGGCGGGCGGGTGGACGGGCTCACCGACCGCGGGGACTACGTGGTGACCCTGACCGGATAGTTCACCGGCGTGAGCGATCTGCGTAAGGTGACGGTACGGGAAGCCGACCGAGGAGATCCGCATGACGGACTTCACCCCCACCGTCCCCGCGCGAGTCCTGCCGTCCGTCGCCGTCCGCGACCTGCCCGACCCTCCCCGCTCGACCTGGCGCGTCATCGGCCCGGGGCTGGTCGGGGCGGGGGTGGGGCTGGCGTCGGGCGAGTTCATCCTCTGGCCCTACATCGCCTCCCAGGTGGGGCTGGTGTTCGTCTGGGGCGCCGCGGTCGGCATCGTCACCCAGTGGTTCCTGAACATGGAGATCGAGCGGTACACGCTGGCCACCGGCGAGACCGCGCTGACCGGTTTCAGCCGGATGTGGCGGCACTGGGGGCTGGTGTTCGTCGTGATGACGCTGGCCTCGAACCTGTGGCCGGGGTGGGTGACCACGTCCGCGACCATGGTGAAGTACCTGACCGGGGCCGGGGCGGGCGGGGTGCGCTGGATCGCGATCGGCATGCTCGTCGTGATCGCGCTGGGCCTGACGCTGGCGCCGGTGATCTACACGGCCCTGGAACGGGTGATCTTCGTGAAGATCGCCCTGGTGGCCACGCTGGCGGTGGTCGCGATCCTGTTCGCCGTCAATGCCGACAGCTGGGTCGAGCTGGGCAAGGGGCTCACCGTGGGCGCCCGCTTCCCGGCCGGGGAGCTCGGGATCGCCGTGCTCTTGGGCGCCGTCGCCTACGCCGGCGCGGGCGGCGGCCAGAACCTGTGCCAGAGCAACTGGATCCGCGACAAGGGCTTCGGCATGGGTTCGTACGTCCCGCGCCTGGTCAGCCCGGTCACCGGCGAGGAGGAGGCGGCCGCCTCGACCGGCTTCCAGTTCCCGCCGACACAGGACAACCTGGCGCGCTGGCGCCGGTGGTGGCGCTTCGCCAACGCCGAGCAGGGCGCCACGTTCGCGCTGGTGTCGTTCCTGACGATCGGGCTGATGTCGATGCTGGCCTACTCGACCGTCTTCGGCCGGCCGGAGGTGGCGGGCAAGGACAACATCGGCTTCCTGAAGGTCGAGGGCGAGGTGCTGCAGGGCACGGTCGGCACGTGGTTCGGGATCCTGTTCTGGCTGAGCGGCGCGCTGGCCCTGTTCGCCTCGGCGATGGGCATCGTCGACTACACCTCGCGGCTGGCCTCGGACACGATCAAGACGGTCTACCTGCGCGACCGTCCCGTGTCGGTGAACCGGGTGTACTTCGTCACCGTCTGGGCGATGACGCTGGTCGGGATCGCGATCCTGCTGCTCGGGCTCGACCAGCCGCTGCTCCTGCTGGTGTTCTCGGCCTGCTTCGCGGCGGTGATGATGTTCGTGTACTCGATCCTGCTGATCGTGCTCAACCGGCGGGCGCTGCCGGAGGCGATCAAGGTCAGGTCGTACCGGCTGGGGGCGCTGGTCTGGTCGGTGCTGTTCTTCGGGACGCTGACCGTCCTGGTGGTCGTCCAGCAGGTGCAGAAGCTGACCGGCTGAGCGCCGGGGTTGACCTCAAGTTCGCTTGAGGTAGGACACTCGGCGGCATGGATGTTGTCGAGGTGACGAAGTTCGGTGGTCCCGACGTGCTCCGGGTGCGGCGGGTGGACGATCCCGTCGCGGGGGCGGGGCAGGTGGTGGTCGGCGTCTCGGTGGCCGACGTGATGTCGCTGGACGCCCAGTTGCGCGCCGGGTGGGGGCAGGAGTGGTTCCCGAACCGGCCGCCGTTCGTGCCGGGGACCGGGGTGGCCGGGCGGGTGGTGTCGGTGGGCGAGGGGGTGGATCCCGGCTGGACGGGGCGTCGGGTCGCGGCCCTGGTGTCCGGCGGGTACGCCGAGCGGGTCGTGACCGGCGTGGACACGCTCGTGCCGGTGCCCGACGAGGTGAGCTCGTGGCTGGCGGCGGCGTTGCTGCAGGTGGGCCCGGCGGCGATCAGCCTGGTGGCGGCGGCGGAGCTGAAGCCGGGGGCGCGGGTGCTGGTCACGGGGGCCGGCGGGGCGCTGGGCCTGCCGATCGTCCGGCTCGCGCGGGCCGCCGGCGCCCGGGTGACGGCCGCCGCGCACGGCCCGGCCAAGCGGGCGGCGGCGCTGGCGGCGGGCGCGGCCGAGGCGGTCGACTACCCGGCCCTGGCCACCCGTGAGACCGATGGGGGCACCGACCACCCCGCCCTGAACGCCACCGGCCCCCACGAGACGGAGGCGGGCGCGGGAGCTGACGTGACCATGGCCGGCGGGAGCGCGGTGGGGGCGTTCGACGTGGTCTTCGACGGGGTCGGGGGGCGGGTGGGGGCCGAGGCGTTCGCGTCGCTCGGGCCCGGCGGGGTGTTCTTCGCGTACGGGGTGCCGAGCGGTTCGACCGCGCTGGTGGACCCGGCCGAGGCGGCACGCCGGGGGGTGCGGCTGGTCGGCATGGAACAGGTGCAGTTCGCCCCCGAGGAGTTCCGCCGCCTGGCCGGGCAGGCGCTGCGCATGGCGGCCACCGGCGAGCTGACGACCGTCGTCGGCCTGGCCGTGCCGCTCGACCGCGCCCACGAGGCGCACGCCGCCCTGGAGGCCCGCGAGCTGGTCGGCAAGGCGGTCCTGCTGGTCACCGCCCAGGCCGTGCGCTACCACGAGCACGGCGGCCCCGAGGTGCTGGCGCTGGAGGAGGTGCCGCTGCCCCGGCCCGGGGCCGGGCAGGTACGCGTGGCGGTCCGGGCGGCCGGGGTGAACGCCCTGGACTGGAAATTGCGCACCGGCTTCGGCGGCCCGCCGCCCGACGGCCCGCAGGGCACCGGGATCGAGTTGGCCGGGACGGTCGACGCACTCGGCCCCGGGGTGACCGGCCTGGAGGTGGGCCAGGCGGTGTTCGGGCAGGTCCCGTCCGGGGCGGCGGCCACGTACGCGCTGGCCGAGGCCGCCGCGCTGCGTCCCAAGCCGGAGCACCTGTCGTACGCCGAGGCGGCCGCGCTGCCCGTCGCGCTGGAGACCGCCCACCGCTCGCTGGCGGAGCTGGGCCTGCGCGCGGGTGAGACGCTGCTCGTCCACGCGGTCGCGGGCGGCGTCGGCCTGGCCGCCGCGCAGCTCGCGCTGGCCCGGGGCGCCCGCGTGATCGGCACCGCGAGCGAACGCCACCACGCCTTCCTGCGCGACCTCGGCGTCGTGCCGGTCACCTACGGGGACGGGCTGGAGCAGCGCCTCCCCGGCCCCGTGGACCGGGTGCTGGACGCCTCGGGACGCGGCGAGGTCGCGCTGTCGGTCAGGCTCACCGGCGATCCGGCCAAGGTGATCACCATCGCCGACCCGGCGGGCGCGGCCGAGCACGGCGTGCGGTTCTCCACGGGCAAGGGCGGGCCGTTCCCGGCGGACGTGCTGCCGCGCGTCCCGGTCGCGGAGGTGTTCCCGCTGGAGCGGGTGGCCGACGCCCACCGGCGCAGCCAGGACGGCCACTTCCTCGGCAAGCTCGTCCTCGACGTGGAAGCCTCCTTGCCGCGTTAGCGGGCAGACCGGGCGCACGTTCGGCCACCCCGTGCACGCCACGCCCGGGGTGGCCGGCCAGGACGCCTGCCTGCTCCGCCGGAGCCGGCCGAGGCGATCCTCGGACTGTCGGAACGCCACCGGCGGGCGGTCAGCGGACGGTAGGAGCCCGGTCAGCGGGCGGCGGCACCATCGGCGGCATGACCAACATGACCTGCGTCGCGGGCGGCAATGACGACTTCCAGCTCGTCACGCACCTCACCGTCACCGGCAGCCAGTTCGAGATCGGCCGGGTGCTCACCGAGGAGGCCCGCCGGCTCGGCTGGTCCCCCAGGACCGCCGACCCGGCGGTGATCAGAGCAAGGATGTCCTGGTTCGAACGGAACTGGCCGCAGCACCACGCCCGCATGGACGGCGCCGCCGCGGCGCTCGGCCTCGACCCCGACCAGGACGAGCTGGCCCTCGACGGCTGGGACTACGTGCCCGCGGACGCCGCCTGCTCGGCCCTGTGGTGCCCGCCGTCCGCCTCCGCCGACGGGCACGGCAGGGTGGGCCGCAACTACGACTTCTTCCTGCACACCACCAGTCAGCTCATGGGCGAGCCGGCCCGCCCCGGCGAGCTGCCCATGGCCGCCCGCCCGTACGTGATCAGCACCGTGCCCGACGACGGGCTCGCCTCGACCGTCATCACCATGAACGGCCTCGACGGCTGCATCGACGGCATCAACGAGGCCGGCCTGGCCGTCATGCTGCTGATCGCCGACGCCGAGACCGCCACCCCGCCGCGGCAGGACGCCCCGCAGGTCGGGCTCGGCAGCCTGCAGCTGCCCCGGTTCCTCATGGACACCTGCGAGACCGCGGCCCAGGCCAGGCAGGCGCTGCTGGGGGCCAAGCAGTACGACCTCGGCCTGCCCCTGCACTACCTGATCGCCGACGCCCACGGCCAGGCGTTCGTGTGGGAGCGCGGCACGGACGGCACCGAGCACGCCGTCGAGTTCGGCGACGGCCCGCTGTGCGTCACCAACCACCTGCTGCACCGGCATCCCGACCCGATGGCCCTGCCCGCCGACACCCCGGCGAGCCTGGGCACCTACGGCCGGCTGCGCACCCTGTACGAGCGCAGCAAGGGCGCCACCATGTCCGCCGAAGACCTGCGGGACAGCCTGCGCGCGGTGCGGCCGGCGGAGGATGCCGCCGAGCCGATCCGCACGCTGTGGACCACGCTCTTCGACACCGCCGACCGCACCCTCGCCACCCGCTTCTACCTCGGCGACGGCCGCGACTACAGCGAGGAGCTGGTGTTCCCCGCCTCGGCCAGGTAACCCTCGCGCACCTTCGAGCGCGACAGCTTGCCGGTGGGGGTGCGCGGGAGCCGGTCGCGGTACTCGACGACCTTCGGGTGCTTGAACCGGGCGAGCCGGGGCCCGCAGTGTTCGAGCAGCTCGGCGGTGAGCGCGGGGCCCGGCTCGACGCCCTCGGCGGGCTGGACGAGCGCGACCACGTTGTGGCCCCACTCCTCGTCGGGCACGCCGATGACCGCGACGTCGGCCACCGCGGGATGCTCCAGCAGCGCGGCCTCGATCTCGGCGGGGTAGATGTTCACCCCGCCGGAGACGATCAGGTCGGTGCGCCGGTCGCACAGGAACAGGAACCCGTCGTCGTCGAGGTAGCCGATGTCGCCGGGGGCGTACCACTCGCCCAGCATGCTGGCGGCGGTCTTGGCCGGGTCCTTGCGGTACTCGAAGGAGCCCATCGAGGACTTGACGTAGATCATGCCGGGCTCGCCCGGCGGCAGCTCCTCGCCGTTCTCGTCGCAGATCTTGGCCTCGAACGTCGGCGCCGGGCGGCCCACCGTGCCGGGCCTGGCCAGCCAGTCGTGCGGCTTGACGGAGAAGGCGATCGTGGACTCGGTGGAGCCGTAGTACTCGTACAGCACCGGGCCCCACCAGTCCATGATCGCCTGCTTGACGGCGACCGGGCAGGCCGCGGCCGTGTGGATGACCTGGCGCAGGCTCGACACGTCGTACTTGGCCCTGACGTCCTCGGGGAGCTGGAGCATGCGGTGGAACATGGTCGGCACCATCATGGCGTTGGAGACGTGGTGGCGCTGGATCAGCTCCAGGATGTCGACCGGGTCGAACCTGGGCGTGATCACCACCGTGTGCCCGAGGTGCAGCGCGAACTGGGTGTGCGCGCAGGGCGCCGAGTGGTACATGGGCGAGGTCACCAGGTGCACGGCGTCGCCCGGCGCGAGGTCGACGACCTCGCCGAGGAACCACGTGTACAGCGGCACGAGGGCCTCCGGCTCGGCGTCGGGCAGCGCGCGCTGCACGCCCTTGGGGAAGCCGGTGGTGCCGGAGGTGTACCACATGACCGCCCCGGCCGTACGTCCGCCGGGGGCGTCCGCGGGCTGTCCCTCGGCCAGCCCGGACGTGCCGATCTCGGCGCCCGGCACGGCGTGCGCGGCGTCGGTGACGACGACCTTGGCGTCGCAGTCGGCCAGGATGTAGGACACCTCGGACTCGGTGAGGTGCCAGTTGACCGGCACGTAGTAGAGCCCGATCTGGCCGGTCGCCATGAGCATGACGACGGCGTCGATGCCGTTGGTCAGCACGCCGGCGACCACGTCGCCCTTGCCCAGCCCGCGGGCCCGCAGGCCGTGGGAGACCTGGTTGACCCTGGCGAGCAACTCTCCGTACGTGGTCCGCGTGCCGTCGGTGTCGATCACGGCCAGGCGGCCGGGGTCGGCGGCGGCGATGGCGTAGAAGCCGGGAAGGCCGCTGATGTCCATCTACAGCTCCAGGAGTTCCGCGAGACGGGCCCGGTGGATGCGGGGCGGGCCGAGCAGCACCTCGTCGGCCTTGGCGCGCTTGTAGAACAGGTGCGCGTCGTGCTCCCAGGTGAAACCTATGCCGCCGTGCAGGAGCAGGTGGTCGCGGGCGACCTCGAAGCAGGCGCGGCCCACGTACGCCTGGGCCAGGACGGCGGCGCCGGGCAGCTCGGCGGGCGACTCGTCGGCGGCCCAGGCGGCGTACCTGACGATCGACTCGGCCTGTTCGAGCTTGCCGTGCATGTCGGCGAGCTTGTGCTTGACGCCCTGGTAGGAGCCGATGTAACGGCCGAAGGCGACGCGGATCTTGGCGTAGGCGACGATGGCGTCCAGCGAGGCGCGCAGCACGCCCAATTGCTCCGCGGCGAGCGCGACGCACAGCCGGTCGCCGATGCCGCTGCCGGCGGGCGCAGGGCCGAGCACGCGGGCGGGGGCGTGCTCCAGGGTCACTTGCGCCTGGCCGCGCGTGAGGTCGAGGGTCTCCAGCGGGGTCCGCGTGACGCCGGGACCGGCCAGGTCGACGGCCACCAGCAGCACGCCGCCGGCGCCGGGCGCGGGCGCGAGCAGCACGTCCGCCTCCATGCCGGACAGCACCCGGGGCAGGGCGCCGGTGACGGCCGTGCCGTCGAAGGCGAGGTCGCTGTCGGGCTGGACGAGCGTGGCGGCGACGCGGCCCTCGGCGATGCCGCCCAGCAGCTCCTTGTCGGGCACCTGGGTGAGCGCGAGCGCGGCGAACTGGGTGGCGAGGAAGGGGCCGGGCAGCAGCGCGGCGCCGGTCTCCTCCAGGGCCACCGCGAGGTCGGCGAGCCCGGCCCCGGCGCCGCCGTGCTCCTCGGGGACGACCAGGCCGGACAGGCCGAGCTCGCCGTTGAGCCGGGCGTACACCTGGGGGTCGTAGCCCTCGCGGGCCTTGCGCAGCGGCGAGGCGGCGCGCAGGAAGTCGCGCACGGCCTCGCGGAGCTGCTGCTGTTCCTGGCTGAGTACGAGCTTCACCCCTGCGTCCCCACCTTCAGGTCCTTGAACGGCACGGTCTTGTCCACCCGCGGCTCCGGCGGCAGGCCGAGCACGCGGTCGCCGACGATGTTGCGCATGATCTCGTTGGTGCCGCCGCCCAGCGCCATGCCGGGGGCCAGCGAGATCGACCGGGACAGCGGGTGGTCGCCGACCACGGACTCGGGGCCGACGAGCTGGGTGGCGAGGTCGGCCTGGAACAGGGTCAGCTCGGCCAGCAGCAGCTTGGCGGCGCTGCCGCGGGCGCCGGGGAAGATGCCCGCCCTGGTCTCCTGGGCCAGCCGCTGGTTGAACAGGGCCAGGGCGCGGCTGCGGATGTGCAGCTCGACGAGCTGGTCGCGGACCAGCGGGTCGCTGGTGTCGAGCGTCTCGCGCAGCGCCTCGAAGGTGGCCGGGTTGTCCTTCTGCCCGCCCATGCCGACGCCCGCCGAGATCGACAGCCGCTCGTGCAGCAGGGTGGTGACGGCCACGCTCCAGCCGTCGTTGACCTCGCCGATCCGGTGCTCGTCGGGGATCGTCACGTTGTCGAAGAAGATCTCGTTGAAGTTGGCCCGGCCGGACATGTCCTTGAGCGGCCGGACCGTGACGCCGGGGTGGTGCATGTCCACCACGAACATGGTCAGGCCGCGGTGCTTGGGCACCTCGACGTCGGTGCGGGCCAGCAGCAGCCCCCAGTCGGCGTGGTGGGCGACCGAGGTCCAGACCTTCTGGCCGTTGACGACCCAGGTGTCGCCGTCGCGTACGGCCCGGGTCTGGAGGCTGGCCACGTCGCTGCCGGCGCCCGGCTCGGAGAACAGCTGGCACCAGACCTCCTCGCCGCGCAGCAGCGGCCGGACGAACCGCTCGCGCTGCGCGTCGGTGCCCCGGTCCACCAGCGTCGGCCCGGTCATGCCGAGCCCGATGGAGAAGACGTACGTGGGGAGGGTATAGTCACGGGCCTCGGCGGCGAAGGCGCGCTCCTCGGCCTGCGTCAGCCCCTGGCCGCCCCACTCCCGCGGCCAGGTGATGCCGGAGTAGCCGGCGTCGTACAGCCTGGCCATGAACTCCTTGGCGCGGGCGAGGGCGTCGGCCCCTGACTGATCGTCGGCCGGGACGTTGTCGCGCAGCCACTCCGCGGCGGCACGCCGATACTCTGCAAGGTCCACATCGACTCCTTGGCATCAGTGTTCACTTACTCTAGTCAGGTCGCGGCGGCACGCATAGAGCAATGCTCTGGAGTGCCTTTCGGCGGCATTTGTCGCCGAAACTCCGCTAATTAGGACCACCCCCGCCTCCTGTGATCATCTGGTCGTCGGAGGGTGCGTGCGCATGTTCAGACGCTGGTCCGTGCAACGGCGCCTGACGCTGGCCGCCCTGCTGTGCGCGCTGGCGGGATACGGCGTGACCGCGCTCCTCGTCACGCCGCTCGTGCACACGCTGGCCACCGGCTTCCTCACCGAGCAGACCGCCGGCGCCGCGCGCCGCATCGCCTTCGTCGTCGAGCGGGACGCCCCCGGCCGGCTGCGGCCCGTGGCCGTCACCGAGGGCACCGACCTCATCCAGGTCGTCGACGCGGACGGCCGGATCCGGCAGGCCAGCCCCCGCCTGACGGGGCAGCCGCCGCTCAGCACCGCCACCGCCAGCGGCACCGACGCCCGCCTCGACACCACGTCCTGCACGAACCGGCTGCGCGGCGTCCACTGCCTGATCACCGTCGGCTTCCGGGCGCACGTCGGCGGCAAACCCTGGATGGTCTACGCCTACACCCCCGAGCTCCCCTGGTACATCAGCCCCTGGTACCTGCCGGCGACCGGGCTCGGCGTGCTGCTGCTCTCCGCCGTCACCGCCTGCGTGGCCTGGCTGACCGCGCGCAAGGCGCTGACCCCGGTCTCGGCGATCAGGAACGAACTGGCCGAGATCACCGCCACCGACCTCGGCCGCCGGGTCCCCAGAGGACGGCACCGGGACGAGCTCGACGACCTCGCCCGTACCGTGAACGAGACCCTCGACCGGCTCGAACGCGCGGTGGAGCAGCAGCGCAGGTTCGCCTCCGACGCCTCCCACGACCTGCGCAGCCCGATCACGGCGATGCGCACGCAGGTCGAGGAGGCGATGCTGGCCCCCGAGGAGACCGACTGGCCTCAGACCGGCCGGCGTGTGATCGAGGGCCTCGACCGCCTGCAGAACATCGTCGGCGACCTGCTGACCCTGGCCCGGCTGGAGGCCGGCGCGCCCGGCCGCCACGAGCCGGTGGACCTGGCCAGGCTGGTGCGCGAGGAGCTGGTCCGCCGTCCGGAGCGCAAGCCGGTGGAGACGCGGCTGCGCACGGGCGTGGTCGTCGAGGGCGACGCGCTGCGGCTGTCCCGCCTGCTGGCGAACCTGCTCGACAACGCCGAGAGGCACGCCGATACCATGATCACTGTGACTGTGGGTGAACAGCAGGGGCAGGCGGTGCTGGAAGTGCTCGACGACGGCGCCGGCATCGCCCCCGAGCAGCGCGAAGCCGTCTTCCGGCGGTTCACCCGGCTGGCCGACTCGCGCCGCCGCGACGCCGGCGGCACCGGGCTCGGCCTGCCCATCGCCCGCGAGATCGCCGAGGCCCACGAGGGCACGCTCACCATCGAGCCCTCCGAACGCGGCGCCCGGTTTGTCCTACAAATACCGTTGATCAGTAGTTAGAGTTACTCGCTGTGACACCCAGTTTCAGCCGATTAAGGCGCGAAGACCTCCTCAAGACGGCCTGCGAAGTGATCGCCGAGCAGGGGTTCGGTCACACCCGGACCCTCGACATCGCCCGCGCGGCGGGCGTCAGCCAGGCGTTGCTCTTCTACCACTTCGACACCAAGGACGGGCTGTTCGCGCAGGCGTTCGGCTACGCGGCCAGACTGCATCTCGACGCGCTGTCCGACATCGAGGAGTCCCCCGCCGGCCCGCTCGAACGGCTGCGCGCCCTGCTGCGGCGCTGCTCCCCGGCGATCACCTCGGACGAGTGGCGGCTGTGGATCGACGCCTGGGCCGAGGCGATGCGCAGCCCGGAGCTGGCGGAGATCTCCCGCAGGATCGACGCGCGCAGCCGTTCGCTGCTGCGCTCGATCATCGAGGACGGCGTGCGCTCGGGCGCGTTCGCCTGCGGCGATCCGGAGGAGGCGGCCTGGCGGATCTTCGCGCTCATCGACGGCCTGGCGGTCCAGACGCACGTGCATCCCCACGTGCTCTCGCGCCGCCGGGCCGCCGTCCTGCTGCGTACGGCGGTCGCCGGCGAACTGGGGCTGCCCGTCGAGAACCTGTGACCCGGGCCCCTCTTCCGCGCCTATTGGATCCTTCGTACAATTGCAAGGGCGAGGAGAGGAGCACCCGCGATGACATCCGCACCGAGCTCTGCCGCCGCCAGGGAGAACGACGAGAAGGTCGCCGACCGCACCGCCTACGAGGCGGTCGTCGAACGCCTGTCGAAGGCGTCGGTCGACAAACACTGGGAGCCCTACCGCGACATCCCGTGGGACGACCCGGAGTTCCGCGTGGACCAGGCCGACCCGCGCTGGGAGCTGCCCGAGGTCGACAAGCTGGGCGGCCACCCCTGGTACCGCAGCCGCTCCCCCGAGGTCCGCGCCAGGATCGGCCTGTGGCGGGTCGCCACCGCCATGAAGATCGGCCTGCAGTTCGAGAACCTGCTCAAGCGCGGCCTGCTCAACTACGCCTACCGCCTGCCGAACGGCTCCCCCGAGTTCCGGTACGTCTACCACGAGACCATCGAAGAGGGACATCACGGGATGATGTTCCAGGAGTTCGTGAACCGCACGAAGCTCCCGATACGCGGCATGCCGCGGCCGCTGTCCCTGGTCGCCCAGATCGCGCCCTGGATCCCGCTGATCTCCACCGAGCTGTTCTTCGTCTTCGTCCTGGGTGGCGAGGACCCGATCGACCACGTGCAGCGTAAGGTGCTGAAGGACGGCCGGGCCCACCATCCGCTGGAAGAGACGATCATGCGCATCCACATCGCGGAGGAGGCCAGGCACATCTCCTTCGCCCGCCACTACCTCCGCGACCGGGTGCCGCGCATGCCCCGCCACCGGCGGATGCTGCTGAGCGTGATCTCGCCGGTCGTGCTCGGCGTGATGGCCCGCATCATGCTCGCGCCGCCCGGCCCGCTGATCAGGCACTTCCGCGTCCCGCCGCAGGTCGTGGCCGAGATCTACCTTGACAACCCGGCCGCCCGGCGGGAGATCCGCGACTCGGTCGGCCGCACCCGCGAGCTGTGCGCCGAGATCGGGCTCGTCAACGTCGTCAGCAGGAAGGTCTGGCAGGCCATGGGGATATGGGCGGAGCCGGGCCGGTGAAGGTCGCGGTGGTGACCGGAGGCGCCTCCGGCATCGGCCTGGCGGTGGCGCGGGAGCTGCGGCGCAGGGGCGTGACGGTGGTGATCGCCGACGTCGACGAGCGGGCGGGCAAGCAGGCCGCCGCCGACCTCGGGCTGGAGTTCGCCCGCCTCGACGTCACCGACGCCGAGGCCGTGGCCGCGCTGCTCACCCGGGTGAAGGCCGAACGCGGGCGGCTCGACCTCCTGTTCAACAACGCCGGCATCGCGGTCGGCGGCCGCACCCGCGAGCTGACGCTCGACCACTGGAACCGGACGATCGACGTGAACCTGCGCGGCGTCGTCCACGGCGTGCACGCGGCCTATCCGATCATGGTGGACCAGGGCTTCGGGCACATCGTCAACACCGCGTCGCTGGCCGGGCTGGTGCCCGCGCCGCTGATGCTGCCGTACACGACGACCAAGCACGCCGTGGTCGGGCTCTCGCTGGCGCTGCGGGCCGAGGCGGCCGCGTACGGGGTGCGGGTGAGCGTGGTCTGCCCGGGGTTCATCGACACGCCGCTGCTCGACCACGCCAACCCCGGGCTGCCGCAGAACGACATCGCCGCCCGTGCCAGGAGCGCGGCGGTGCGGGCGCAGGGGCGGCTCTATCCCGTCGACGCGCTGGCCGTGGACATCCTGCGCGGGGTGGCCAGGAACAAGGCGCTGATCGTGGCGCCGGCCTCGGGGCGGATCGCCTGGCGCGCCGCCCGGCTGTGGCCGTCGGCGGCGGTGCGGGTGGCCGGCCTCGCGGTCCGGCGGCTCACCCGGCGCTGAGGCCCGGCCCTCGGGCCGCCGGAGCGGTCAGGCCGGACGCCGGGCGATGAGGACCTCGGTGGTCGTCGTCAGCTCCCAGCGGCCCGACGGCTCGGCGGCCAGCAGGGCGGCCCTGGCCGCCTCGACGAACGCGGGCAGGCGGTCGCCGAGCCTGGCCGGGGCCGTGTAGGAGTAGGAGAGCTGCAGGCCGAGCACGGCGTCGAGGTCGTAGGCGAGGCGGTGCTCGTACCGGCTCGACTCCAGGTCGGCGAAGGGCGAGGCGGCCAGCACGTCCTGGTGGTGCTCGCCGGTCCGCTGGAAGGAGCCGGCGGCCGTGAAGGTGTTCACCCCGAACTCCTCGCGCACCCGGCGCATGACCGGCTCCCACGGCTCCTCTGCGGGGTCGCGGGTGGGGCCGACCAGGGCGACGACGCCGCCGGGCGGCAGCAGCGCGTCGAGGTCGGCCAGCACCGCGCGGCGGTCCATCCAGTGGAACGACCGGCCCATCACGACGTGACCGAACGGCGGCAGCTCCCGCAGCGTCGTCGAGTCGCCGCGCAGCCAGCGGACGCCGGACACGCCCGCCGCCAGCCGCCGCCCCTCGGCCAGCATCTCCTCGTCGGGGTCCACGGCCAGCACCTCGCGCACCCGCCCGGCCAGCGGGATCGCGATCGTCCCCGGGCCGCAGCCGAGGTCGAGCACGACGCCGTCCGGGCCGAACGCGCGGGCCAGCCGGTCGATGGCCGGATCGCCGTGACCGGGCCGGTACTTGGCGTAGTAGGGCGCCGCGCCGCCGAAGAGGTCCGTCATGGGTGGGACCATATACGGGTTCGAGACTCGTTCGATGGAAGGTTTTGATCGGTGAGGCGGCTACTCACGGTCCTGTTGCTCGCGTGCGCCGCGGTCGGGTTCGCCCTTCCCGCGCAGGCGCACAACGTGCTGGTCGGCAGCGATCCGAAGGACGGCGCCACGCTGTCCGCCTCGCCCGCGCGGGTGACGCTGGTGTTCGACCAGGCGGTGCGCCAGGGCTACGCGCAGGTGGGCGTGACGGGGGCGGACGGCTCCTCGTGGGCCGACGGTGCGGCGGAGGTGGCCGCCGAGCGGGTCTCCGTCAAGGTCAGGCCGCTGCCCGCGGGCGGCTCGTACGTGGTGGGCTACCGGATCCTGTCCTCCGACGGCCATCCGGTGACCGGGAAGATCAGCTTCACCCTGGCCGCCTCCGCCACCGGCGTCTCGGCCGGGCAGGCCGAGCAGGGCGACAGCGCCGAGGCGGCCGAGGCGGCGGCCAACGGCGGGGCCGGCATGGCCGTCGTGTGGATCGTGGCCGCGCTGCTGCTGCTGGCCGCGGGCACCGCCGTCGCCCTCCGCCGCGCCACCCCCGCCACCCCCGCCACCCCCGCCACCGCGGACACCGCAGACACCGCGAACACCGCGGACACCTCGGCGACCTCCGCCGCCGCCGAGCCCGCCGAGGGCGCCGCCTCGTCCGAGAGCGGGACGCGGGCGTGACCGCGACCGTCTCCTCCCATTCCGGGCGGCAGGTGGTGGGCGGGCGGCTCGTCGCCGGCGCCTTCGTCGTGTGCGGGATCGTCGCCGCCGTGGCGGCGTCCACGTTCACCGCGCAGGAGTCCGTGCCGGGCATCCCCATGCCGGGGCCGGTCGTGGCCTACGGCCTGCCGGTCGTCCGGGTGCTGCTCGACCTGGCCGCCGTCGCCGTGGTCGGCCTGAGCCTGGTGCCCAAGCTGCTCGGCTTCGACGATCCCGACGCCACCGAGCCGGTGCTGCGCCGGGTGCGTCCGCTCGCCGTGCTGGCGGCCTGGGCGTGGGCGATCTGCGCGCTGCTCACCATCGTGTTCCAGACGGCCGAGCTCAATCCGGGCCGGGTGCCCACGTTCGGCCTGATCGCCTCCTACGTCGAGGAGGTCGGCACCGGGCAGGGGCTGCTGTTCAGCGCGGCGTGCGCGCTGGCGGCGGCGGGCATCGGGCTGATGGCGGTCAGGTTCGGCGAGAAGGTGCCCGCGGAGCTGCGGATCATCGTGGCGCTGTTCGGGCTGCTGCCCATCCCGGTCACCGGGCACGCGGTCAACTCCGTCTGGCACGACCCCATCATGATCTCGATGGAGATCCATGTGATGGGCGCGGCGGCCTGGGCGGGCGGCCTGGCCGCCACGGCCGTGTTCGTCGCCCCCCACCGGGGGCTGCTGGCCGTGGCGCTGCCGAAGTTCTCCAGGATGGCCACCGTCTGCCTGCTCCTGGTCTCGCTGTCCGGGCTGGTCACCGGGCTCGGCACGATGGCACTCACGCCCGGCGTCGAGCTGCCCGCCGCCATCGTGACCAGCCACTACGGCGTGCTCGTCGTGATCAAGACGGCGCTGGTGGCGCTGCTGGTGCCGCTGGCCGCCCACATCCGCTTCCGCCTGCTGCCGGTGATCCGCCGCGGCGGGGCCACCGCCCTGGTGAGCTGGACGGCGGCCGAGGTGGGCGTGATGGGGCTGGCCTACGGGGTGGCGGTCGCGATCACCCGGGCCTCGATCGGCTGAGCCCGCCGGTCGCGCCGCCCGGCGAGCCATTCGGCGGCCAGCCAGGCGACCATCAGGCCGAGCCCGGCCCACAGGGCCGACGACGTGACCAGGGGCGGGGCTCCGTACAGGCCGGTCTGGCCCTTGATCGCGCCGTAGACCGGACCCAGGGCCGCGTTCTGCGCGACCAGCGCGCCGTAGGCGCCGGCGGTCACCACGGCCGCCCCCACGACGGCGCGCACGGCCGGGACGCGCACCAGGAACGCCACGTCCACCAGCAGCCCGGCCACCACGAAGAAGAACGGCACCGCCGACGGCGGGAAGCCGCCGAAGGTGAGCAGCGGCCAGATCAGCGTGCGGAACCCGACGTACGCGCCGGCCACCAGCGTCGCCGCGCCGAACCTGCCGATCAGCAGCCTGGCCGCGACCAGCACCGACAGCCCGCCGACGACGGCGTAGACCGGGTAGAGGTAGTCGGGCACCGGCAGGGTGAACCCGGCCATCATGATCCGGTCGACCGGTCGGCCCATCTGGTCGGCGGCGAAGCGCAGCAGGATCGGCTCGGCGTAGGTGGCCTGGTTGTCCCAGGCGCCGAGCGACAGGATGCCGTACTCCTGGTGCTGCTCGGGGAAGTGCACGTTCTCCAGGAAGAACGCGAGGAACGCGCCCAGCACGACCGTGCGCTCCCGGCCGGGGGGCGCGCCCATGAACCAGCCCCTGATCACACCCATGATCATGAAGAACGTTCCAACGTAGAGCATGATGTGCGACGGGCTCCACGAGGTGATGTCGAGCCCGTTGACGCGGTGGTTGATCAGGTCGAGCGGCACCGCGACGAGGAAGATCCCGGTTCCCCACTGGATGAGCCGCAGCGCCGCCTTGTCGACGCCGTAGCCGGTGTAGCCGTGGACGACGGTCAGCACGACGACCAGGGCGGTGCCGGCGGAGTTGAGCAGGTGGGGCGGGGCGAGGTCGTCGCGCAGCCACTTGAAGTGCCACGAGACGTCCCAGGCCGAGCCGAGGAGCTTGAGCGTGAGCGCCACCAGCCATCCGAAGTAGAGCACCCGGAACAGGTCTTGCGGCGTCTCGCGCCCCGCCTGGCCTCTGGTCCAGTACGGCAAGGCCCATGCGGCGGCCTTCTTGAACGATGCTGGTGACTTCACGGCGCAAATCTTACGGTCATCCGGCCCATCGGTCTCAGATGTCTCATTTGTCTGGATGGGCGGCGGCCTTCAGGCCGGGCGGCGGGTCAGGCGTACCGGGAGGTGTTTGAGGCCGTTCTGGAAGTTGGAGGTGAGGCGTACCGGGGGGCCGGCGAGTTCGACGTCCCAGGCGAGCAGCTCGGTGAAGACCGCGCGGAGCTGGACGCGGGCGAGGTGGGCGCCGAGGCAGAAGTGCGGGCCGAACCCGAAGCTGACGTGGTCGTTGGGGGTGCGGGCGACGTCGAAGCGGTCGGGGTCGGCGAAGACGGCCGGGTCGCGGTTGGCCGAGGCGTGGTAGACGACCACCTTCTCGCCCGCCTGGATGCGCCGGCCGCCGAGCGTCAGGTCGCGGGTGGCCGTACGGCGGAAGTCCATCACCGGGGGCCAGTGGCGCAGCATCTCCTCGACCGCCGACTCCAGCAGCGACGGGTCGGCGCGCAGTCGGGCCAGCTCGGCGGGGTGGCGCAGCAGGCTGAGCAGGCCGCCGGGGATGCCGTTGCGCAGGGTCTCGTTCCCGGCGACGGCGAACAGGAAGAACATGTTCTCGAACTCGGCCCCGGTCAGGCCGCCCTTCCGCATGGCGGACATGACGGACTCGTGCGGAGTGTCGGCCAGGGCGTGGGCATAGGCGAACATGTCCGTCAGCGCGGCCCTGGACCTGGGGTTCATGCCCGGTTCGAGCTCGGGACGGGCGGCGACCGCCAGCCGGCCCACGGGCGTCAGGGACTCGACCTCGGCCGTGGACAGGCCGGCGTAGTCGTCGTCCTGGTAGCCGATGACGCGGGAGGCCCAGTCGTACAGCAGCCGCCTGTCCTGCTCGGGCACGCCCATCACGTGGGCCAGCGTCCAGACCGGCAGGTCGGCGGCCACCTCGACGAAGTCGCACGCGCCGGGCGCGAGCAGCGCCGCCACCCGGTCCTTGATCGTGCGTTCCAGCGCGCGGACCGCGCGCGGCGTGAAGGCGGCCGCCACGATCCGGCGCAGCCTGGAGTGCTCGGGCGGGTCCATGTTGAGCATCATCGACCGGACGAACTCCAGGTCGGCAGGGGTGTCAGGGTCACGGATCTGGGTGGCGCCGAGGTGGGAGGAGAAGTCGTCGGGGCTGCGCAGCACCCGTTTGACGTCGGCGTGCCGGAACACGCCCCAGTAGCCGGGCCCCTCGCGCCAGGGACCGACGGCCGGCTCGGGGATCCAGCAGACCGGGCTCTCCCGGCGGAGCCGGGCGTACAGGTCGTAGGGGACGTCCGCCGCGTAGGTGGCCGGCAGGAACACCTCGGCCAGGTCGCGCTCCTCCTCCTGCTCCGGGTTATCCACAGGACGCTCGCTCCGCTCCTCCGCCATGCCCTACAGCGTGCATGATGAGCGCGTGACTCCAGAAGACGCACAGGCGATTCTCCGGCAATACTTCGCTCCCTGGATCCAGGAGCTCGGGCTGCGGGTGGAGGAGGTGGGCGAGCGCCACGCCCTCGTCCGGCTTCCCTGGTCCGACTCTCTGGCCAGGGAAGGCGGCGGGTTGTGCGGCCAGGCGATGATGGCCGCCGCCGACACCGCCACCGTCGTCGCGATCTCCGCCGCCAGGGGCGGGTTCGTGCCGATGACCACCGTGCAGCAGTCGACCACGTTCCAGCGGCCGGTGGTGGGCCGCGACGTGCTGCTCGACGTGCGCGTCACCAAGCTGGGGCGCTCGCTGGCCTTCTCGGAGGTCACGCTGACGCCCGACGGCGACGGCGGCCCGGCCGCGCACGCCTCGACCGTCTACGCGATCCTCGGCTGAGGGCCGTCTCAGGGATCTCTCAGGTGCGGAAAGTAGGCTCACCGCCATGAAACGTGTGGCCGCGCTGGTCGCGGTGCTCGCCGTCATCGGGGTGACGACGTGGCTGGTGTGGCCGTCCGCCGCGGAGGCTCGCGGTCAGGACCAGCGGATCACGGTCGTCGACGGGCCCGCCGACGACCAGCGGGTGGAGCTCGACGCCACGTTCTTCCCGCCCGCCGGCGGCGGGAAGGCGCCCGCCGTGCTGGTCGCCCACGGGTTCGGCGGCAGCAAGCAGAGCGTCCGCCAGCAGGCCGCCCGCCTGGCCCAGGACGGCTACGCCGTGCTGACCTGGTCCGCGCGCGGTTTCGGCCGCTCCACGGGCGAGATCGCGCTCAACTCGCCCGACTACGAGGTCAAAGACGTCAAGCAGCTCGTCGACTGGCTGGCCAGGCGGCCCGAGGTGCAGCTCGACGCCGCCGGCGACCCGCGCGTGGGCATCACGGGCGGCTCGTACGGCGGGGCCATCGCCCTGATGGCCGCCGCCTACGACCAGCGCGTCGACGCCATCGTCCCGCAGATCACCTGGGCCGACCTGGCCGACGCCCTCTTCCCCAACGCCGCAGCCGGCTCCGCCACGGGCGCCCAGGCCGCGATCGGGCAGGGCGTGGCCGACGGCGTCTTCAAGCGCATGTGGGCGGGCATCTTCTTCGGCCAGGGCGTCTCCCTCGACACCTTCGCCGCCCAGTCACGCCGCGAGGCCGCCGCCCCGCTGACCGTCGAGCAGGCCAGGTGCGGCCGCTTCCTGCCGGCGATCTGCGCCATCTACCAGCAGGTCGCCGAAGACGGCCGGGCCACGCCCGAGGCCGTCGCGCTGCTGCGCAGATCCAGCCCGGTCACCGTGGCCGGCCGGATCAAGGCGCCCACCCTGCTGCTCCAGGGCCAGCGCGACTCCCTGTTCCCGCTCGCCCACGCCGACGCCAACGCCCGGGCCATCGCCGCCGCCGGCACGCCGGTGAGCATGGCCTGGTTCGACGGCGGGCACGACGGCGGCAACGGCGAGGCCGACTGGCTCTACGACCAGTCCTCGGCCTGGTTCGCCCGCCATCTCAAGCGCGAGGCCGCGCCCGCGGTGAGCGCGTTCACCGTCACCCGCGACGGCGGCCGCGACCCCGGCACCCGCCAGCGCATCAGGCTCCACCCCGAGGCCGCCGCCTACCCCGGCCTGGCCGGCACCGACACCGCCACGGTGCAACTTGCCGGCCCCGAGCAGAACGTCGTCAACCCGCCCGGCGGCGCCCCCGCCTCGATCTCGACCGTTCCCGGCGTCGGGGGGCTGCTGAGCGGCCAGGGCGGCGGCGCGGGCGTGTCCATCGACATGCCCGGCCAGAGCGCGGCGTTCGAGTCGCCGCCGCTCACCGCCCCGCTCCAGCTCACCGGCAGCCCCACGGTCAAGGTCAAGGTGTCGGGCAAGGGCCAGGCGACCCTGTTCGCCAAGCTCTACGACGTCGCCGACGCCGTCCAGCCGCCCGCGCTGCCTGCCGGGCTGGTGGCGCCGTTCCGGGTCACGATCCCCGAGGGGGCCGGCTCGGCCGAGGCCACGGTCACCCTGCCGGCCGTCGACCACCGGTTCGCCGTGGGCCACCGGCTGCGGCTGGTCGTGACCACCACGGACATGGGGTTCGCGACCCCGGCCGAGCCCGCCGCGTTCGGCGTCTCCCTGGCCTCGCCCGCGCTGGCCGTCCCTACGGTCCGCACGCTCGCCGCGCCGCCGACCGGCGTGGCCTGGTGGGTGTGGGCGATGCCGCTGGCCGCCGTTCTCGCCGCCGCCCTCCTCCTGGCCACCGGCCGTCCCTCGGGCCGCGGCTCGGCCGCGAAGGCCGACGTGAGCGCGACCGGCGACGGGGCGTCGGAGGCGCCGGGCGGTGACGGCGGGCGTGAGGCGCCGGGCGGTGACGGCGGGCGGGAGGTGCCGGGCGGTGACGGCGGGCGGGAGGTGCCGTTGGAGATCGTCGGGCTGACCAAGGCGTACCGCAACGGCGAGCGGGCCGTCGACGGGCTGTCGTTCCGGGTCGAGCAGGGCCAGGTGCTCGGCCTCCTCGGCCCCAACGGCGCCGGCAAGACGACCACGATGCGGATGATGATGGGCCTGATCCGCCCCGACTCCGGCGAGATCCGGATCTTCGGCGACCCCGTCACGCCCGGTGCGCCCGTGTTGTCCAGGCTGGGCTCGTTCGTGGAGGGCCCCGGGTTCCTGCCCCACCTGTCCGGCCGCGACAACATCGAGCTCTACTGGGCCGCCACCGGCCGTCCCGCCGCCGACGCCCACTTCGAGGAGGCGCTGGAGATCGCGGGCCTGGGCAAGGCGCTCGACCGCGCGGTGCGCACCTACTCCCAGGGCATGCGCCAGCGGCTGGCCATCGCCCAGGCCATGCTCGGCCTGCCCGACCTGCTGGTGCTCGACGAGCCCACCAACGGTCTCGACCCGCCCCAGATCCGGGAGATGCGCGAGGTGCTCAAGCGCTACGCGCGTGACGGCCGTACCGTCATCGTCTCCAGCCACATGCTGGCGGAGGTGGAGCAGACCTGCAGCCACGTGGTCGTCATGCACCGCGGCCGGCTGGTCTCCACCGGGCCCGTGTCGCGGCTGCTGAGCTCGGCGGCGGGCAACGGCAACGGGCACGGCGGTCCGCGCCTGGAAGACGTGTTCCTCGACCTCATCGGAGACAGATCATGACCGCCGCGCCCGGCTACGCGCCGCGCCGCACGCTGCCGCTGCGCGTGGAGATCGTCAGGCAGTTCAAGCGGCGGCGGACGCTGGTCATGTTCGGGCTGCTGCTGGCGTTGCCGTGGGTGCTGGTGATCGCGTTCCAGTTCGGGCCGCAGTCCGGCAACCAGGGGCAGTCGTCGGTGCGGATCAGCGACCTGGCCACCGCGAGCGGCCTGAACTTCGCGGCGTTCGCCCTGTCGGTGTCGGCGAGCTTCCTGCTGGTGGTGGCGGTCGCCCTGTTCTGCGGCGACACGGTGGCCGCCGAGGCCAACTGGTCGTCGTTGCGTTACCTGCTGGCCGCGCCGGTCCCGCGCGACCGCCTGCTGCGCCAGAAGCTCATCGTGGCGCTCGGCTTCTCGGCGGCGGCGGTGATCTGCCTGCCGCTGATGGCGCTGCTGGCCGGCACGGTCGCGTTCGGCTGGCACGACATCCAGGTGCCCGGCACCGGCGAGACGATCCCGGCGCTCGACGTGCTGCCCCGGTTCGGCATCGTGATCGGTTACGCCCTGGTCAGCCAGCTCGTCGTGGCGGCCCTGGCGTTCCTCGTCTCCACGGTGACCGACTCGCCGCTCGGCGCGGTGGGCGGGGCGGTGGGCCTGTGGATCGTGTGCACCATCCTGCAGGCGGTCGAGGCGCTGGGCACGCTGCGCGAGTTCCTGCCGACGTTCTGGAACAACGCGTGGCTGGACGCCCTGGCCCCCGAGCTCGACTGGAGCGGGATGGCCAAGGGCGCCTCGGTGTCGATCACCTATGCCGCGATCCTGATCGCCGTGGCCTTCCGCAGGTTCCGGCGCAAGGACGTGGTCAGCTGATGCCCTTGGCGGCGTCCTCCAGGCCCCTGATCTCGATCTTCCGCATGCCCAGCATGGCCTGCACGACCCGCTGGGCGGCGGCCGGGTCCGGCACGCTCATCAGCTCCTGCAGCGCCCTCGGGACGATCTGCCACGACAGGCCGTACCGGTCCTTCAGCCAGCCGCACTGCGACTCCTCGCCGCCGTCGGTGAGCCTGGCCCACAGGTCGTCGACCTCCTCCTGGGAGCCGCAGTCGACGTAGAGGGAGATCGCCTCGGTGAAGGTGAACTGCGGGCCGCCGTTCAGGGCGAGGAAACGCTGCCCGGCCAGCTCGAAGGAGACCACCATGGCCTGCCCGGCGGGCCCGGGGCCGCCCTCGGCGTAGCGCTGGACCTCCAGGATGCGGGAGTCGGCGAAGATCGAGGTGTAGAACTCGGCCGCCTCTTCGGCCTGGTTGTCGAACCACAGGTAGGTCGTGATCTTCTGCATGTCGCCGGTCGTCCTTTCGAGACGTGTCGCGGGGGCCGGGTCCGTGCCCGTCCCCTTCCTTTCATCGACGCGTCGAACGGGACGGGGGCGGATCGACACGCGTCCCGAAGAATTTCGGAAAAGATCTGAGACGTCCGGCACGGACGGGATCAGGCAGAGGGTTCTGTGGCCGCCGTCCTGAAGAAGCGGGCGGTGTCGTCGTCGGCCGGGAAGTACGCCTCGATGGCCAGCTCCTCCAGCGTGACGTCGAAGGCCGCGCCGAACGTCGTGATGGTGTTGATGAAACACAACTCCGCGCCGCGGTGGCGGATGCGGATGGGCAGCGCGATCTCGGCCGGATCCGGTGGCCGCGGATCGCCTGCCGGGCCGTAGGACAGCACCTCCTCGTACAGCGCGCTCAGTTCGGCGTCACCGCTCTGCGCCACCTGGCGGGCGAGCCGGGGCAGCAGGAATCCGCGGACCTGCCCGAGGTTGAGCAGCCGGGACGCGAACCCGCCCGGGTGCAGACCGAGCCGCATCATGTTGACCGGCGGCCGCAGCAGCGCCGCGTCGACGCCTTCCAGGAAGACGTCGATCGCCGAGTTGGCGAACAGCAGGTTCCAGCGCCGGTCCACGGCCAGCGCCGGATACGGCTCGTGCCCGCGCAGGATCCGCTCCAGGACGTTCCGCGCCGAGGCCAGGTGCGGGTCCTTCATCGGCCGTTCGCGGACGACGGGCGCGTGCCCGGCCGCGACCAGCAGGCGGTTGCGTTCCCGCAGCGGGACGCCCAGATGCTCGGCCAGGCGCAGCACCATCGCACTGCTGGGAATGGTCCGTCCCGTCTCCACGAAGCTGACGTGCCTGGCGGACACGTCCGCCTGCAGCGCCAGATCGAGCTGGCTGAGCCCCCTGCGGTGCCGCCACTCGCGCAGCAACTCGCCGATCGGCCGGTCCTGGTTCATCCGGCGATTATCGCCGCAACCCGCTGACCTGCGCGATTACATGCCATGTAATCGACACCGCCGGGCGCGCGCTGCGACGGTGTCCCCCATGAACGACAGCAGCACGACCACCCGCAACAAGCACCTGGTCCTCGACGGCTTCACCCGGTTCGCGGCCGGGGACGTCGACGTGCTCCGCACGCTCCTGCACGAGGACTTCGTCGAGCACAGCCCGGGCAACCCGTCCGGGCGGGACGCGTTCATCGCCCACATCGCCGAGGCTCCCGTGGCGCGTGCCCGGCTCGACCTCAAGCGGGTCGTCGCCGACGACGATCACGTGGTGACGCACTACCTCATGACCACGGACGACGACCCGCGCGGCGTCGCCGTCGTCGACATCTGGCGGCTGGCCGGCGGCCAGATCGTCGAGCACTGGGACGTGGTGCAGCCGGTGCCGGACGCGGCGCAGGTTCCGCACGGAATGTTCTGATGGCGAGGCGCGTGCGGCAGACGTCCACCCGTTCCACGATCGGCGCACCGGCGCCGGAGGTTCCATGAAACTCGCTCCCCATCTGCACCGCCTCGGCAACGACGTCGTGGCCTGCTATCTCGTCGACACCGACGAGGGCATCACCCTGATCGACGCCGGACTGCCCGGCCACTGGCGGGATCTGCGGCGCGAACTCCGTTCCCTCGGCAGGTCCGTGGACGACATCCGCGGACTCGTCCTGACCCACGGCGACTCCGACCACCTCGGTTTCGCCGAACGCCTGCGCAGCGAGCACGGGGTGCCGGTGTTCGTGCACGCCGCCGACGCCGTCCGCGCCCGTACCGGCCAGAAGCCCAAGGTGGCGGTCGGGCCGGTACGGCTCGGTCCGGCGCTCGGCTTCCTGGGGTACTCCATCCGCAAGAACGGGCTGCGCACCCGCCACGTCGGCGAAGTCACCGAGATCGGCGACGGCGACGTCCTGGACCTGCCCGGGAGCCCGGTGATCGTGGGCATGCCGGGGCACTCGCCCGGGAGCGTGGCGGTGCACGTCCCGCTCGCCGACGCCGTCTTCGTCGGGGACGCCCTGACCACCCGGCACGTCCTCACCGGACGCGAAGGCCCCCAGCCGGCCCCCCTTCACCGACGACCCGGCCCAGGCACTCGACTCCCTCGACCGGATCGCCCGGCTGCCGGCGTCCTGGGTGCTTCCCGGACACGGCGCCCCCTGGCGCACCTCACCGGCCCAGGTCAGCGCGACGGTCCGCGCGGGTGGCGTCGGCGGGTAACCGAGCACTGCCGCCCGGCAGCGGCGTGGCGGCTTCGGAGGCCGCTCGGCGTCCTTCGACGCGGCCTGCCGCCGACGTTCGCTCAGCCCACGAACGGCTGACGATCCGTTGAGACCGGCGAGCGGGATTCGGCGGGGCACAAGGGGGCGTACCGGGATAGGGCGGGCCCGGGTGCGGTGGGCCGGAAAGGGGGATCAGGCGGGCCGATTCGATGACGGCCGAGGCCAAGGAAGGCGGGCGCCCGGCCACAGGGCGGCGCGGGCGGCCAGGTCAGCCCCAGTGCGGAGGCTTGTTGTCGAGGTAGAAGGCGTCGGCGTCGGCGTCACGCCAGTCGCCCCAGCCGAGGTCGGTGTCGTCCGAAGTCTGCTCCGGGAGAAATTCGTCCACGGAAAACATGCTACCGAGACGTACAAACCAACACCGGTCGTCTTCCCGGCTCCACGGACAGCCCTTGCGCCCGGCGGTACGATGCCAGGGCAGGTGTCGCCGATCCCCCGTGAGGCTGCGCATGGCCACCCCTACAGGCTGGCGGAGAGAAGGCAATCTACCGGCGGAGCTCACCAGCTTCGTGGGGCGGACCCGGTTACTCGCCAACCTCAAGCGGCATCTCGCCGAGTCCCGGCTGGTGACCGTCACCGGCATCGGCGGGGTGGGCAAGTCGCGCACGGTGCTGCGGCTGGCGCACCAGGTCCGCACGCAGTACCCCGACGGCGTGTGGTTCGCCGACCTGGCCCGGCTGCAGGACGCGGGCATGGTCAAGCACACGATCGCCTCGGCGCTCGGCATCGCCGACCAGTCCTCGCGGGCGGAGTCGGAGTCGTTGTCGGAGTGGGTCGGCGAACGCGACATGCTGCTCATCATCGACACCTGCGAACACCTCGTGCAGGGCTGCGCCGAGCTGGTCCACGAGCTGCTGGAGGCCGCGCCCAACCTGAAGGTGCTGGCCACGAGCAGGCAGTCGCTGCACCTGCCGTACGAACAGGTGGTGCCGGTGCCGCCGCTGGTGGTGCCCGGCGACGACCCGACGGAGAACCTGTTCACCAACGAGTCGGTGCAGTTGTTCGCGCTGCGGGCCGGGGCGGTCGTGCCCGACTTCCAGCTCGACGAGGACAACATCGGCGCGGTGGCCGAGCTGTGCCGCAGGCTCGACGGCATCCCGCTGGCGATCGAGCTGGCGGCGGTGCGGCTGCGCGCCCTGTCGGTGGAGCAGATCCTCGGGCTGCTGGCCGACCGGTTCAGCCTGCTGGCCGGCGCGAGCCGTACGGCGCTGCCGCGCCACCAGACGCTGCGGGCGGCGATCGGCTGGAGTCACGAGCTGTGCGAGCCCGCCGAGCGGCTGCTGTGGGCGCGGCTGTCGGTGTTCGCCGGCGACTTCGAGCTCGACGCGGCCAGGTTCGTCTGCTCCGACGGGCGCCTGCCCTCGGAGGACATCACGGATCTGGTCACCGGGCTGGTGGAGAAGTCGATCCTGATGATCAGGAGCCACCACTCCGGCGTCCGCTACAAGCTGATCGACACGCTGGCCGAGTACGGCGAGGAGTGGCTGGACAAGCTCGGCCAGGCCCAGCAGATGCGGCAGCGCCACCTGGAGTACTACCTGAGCCTGGCCCAGCGCAGCGAAGACGCGTGGTCGGGTCCGCGGCAGATCTACTGGTTCGTGCGCATGCGTCAGGAGCACGACAACGTGCGGGTCGCGCTGGAGCACGCGTTGTCCTCGTCCATGCGCAGCGCCTCGGCGCTCACGCTGCTGGCGTCGTTGTGGTTCATGTGGGTGTGCTGCGGTTTCGTCCGGGAGGGGCGGCTGTACCTCGAACGCGCGCTGGAGGCCAACCCCTCGCCGAGCAAGGAGCGTTGCAAGGCCCTGTGGGTGCTGTCCTACGTGCGCAGCGCGCAGGGTGACAGCGAGGGCGCGCTGGCGGCGGCCGAGCAGTGCAGCACGGAGGCCGTCCGGGTGGGCGACTCCAGGGCGGTGATCCTGGCCTCGAAGATGCAGGGCACGGCCGCGCTGCTCCAGGGCGACCTGCAGAAGGCCAGCGCGCTGCTGGGCGTGGCGATCGAGTTCAACACCGACAACAAGGAGCTCAACCCGGGCCTGCTGCCCGCGATCGTCGAGCTGTCGCTGGTGTTGTCGGCGCAGGGCGAGCTGTTCGAGGCCGAGTCGCTGCTCCAGGACTGCCTTCAGGTGTGCCGGGAGCGCGGCGAGCTGTGGGTCAGCTCGTACGCCCAGTGGGCGATGTCGCGCACGAGGCTCGCGACCGGCAGGCCGGGCGAGGCGCTGCACAACGCCCGCGAGGGCCTGCGGATCAAGCGGCACTTCCACGACACGCTGGGCACGCTGCTGGTGCTGGAGACGACCGCGCGCATCCTCATCGCGCTCAAGCAGGCGCCGGCGGCGGCCAAGCTGCTGGGCGCGTTGCAGCAGAACTGGCGGACGGCCGGCCTGCCGCAGATGGGCGCCCCGTTTCTGACCGACGACCACGACGCGTGCGTCGAGGACTGCAAGTCGATGATGGGCGAGCTGGCCTACAAGAACGCCTTCGAGAACGGCGCCCGCCTCGACCTCGACGAGGCGTCCACGCTCGCGCTCGGCGACCTGGACGCCCCGGCCGAGGACTGATCCCGGGGCCTCACACGGCCTGGGGCCAGCAAGTCCCCTCCGGCCACGCGTGCACGTAACGCGCGCTGCCGAGCGAGAACTCGATGTGCCCGCGTACCCAGTGCTCAAGGCCGCGGACGTACGTGCGGACGGGCGGCGTGGCCCACTTCTCCAGGGCCGCGCGCCGGTCGAGGAAGGCGGCGAGCGCCTGGTTGTGCATGTCGGAGACCTCCAGGAGGGCGTCCTGGAGGGTGAGGTTCCGGTGGGTGGCCAGCACGGTGACAAGGTTGTGCCGGGCCTTGTCGTTGTCGCACTCCTTGGCGTAGGAGAGCAGGTCGTTGTCCCAGCCGATGAGGTCGCAGGCCAGGTCCGACAACATCCGTACGTCGGGATGGTGCCATTCCTCGGCCTCGAGGCGGTAGCCGCCGCCGGCGTCGATGAGGGCGAAGCAGGTGTAGGTGGCTCCGGTGATGCGGCGCATCAGGATGTAGTCCTGCGGGGTGGGGATCAGGTCGGCCTCGCGGTTGGCCGCCTCCCAGATCTGGGCGAACAGGTACTCCTTGACCGTGATGCGCCACCGGTCCACCTGCGCCGGGGTGGAGGTGGAGACGATGCGGTGGAGGAGTTCGTTGAGGGCGAGCCCGAAGGGGTCGTCGTCGTCGGGCTTTCTGCGGTCGTCCAGGATCTCCAGGAGCGGCGGCAGGGCGCGGGCGAGCGCGGAGGCCCGGTGGCCCATCAGCTCTCCCTCACAGAAGGCGTCGTCGAACGCGAAGAGCCAGTTGTACCAGTCGTTGATCAGCCGGAGGCTGTCGCGCGGGACCTCGGGGTTGGTACGCGCGGCGAGCAGGCCGATCTTGGAACGCCGGAAGTGCTCGATGGTGTCGGCGTCCTTGAGCATGTTGGAGGCGGCCAGCCACGTATGGCTCTCCGCGTCGACCTCCGTGGCGTGCACGTTGATCTCGTTGGGGAACGGGCACGGGAGCGGAGGGATGTGGAGCGGTCGCCTACTGAAGGAATGCGCAGAAGTTGCCACGCCCTTCAGCATGACGATCGGCTGTTCAAAAGGCCACACTCGACAACTTGGAGCCCTTTAATGCCTTTTTCACACTATGGATCCCTCCAAGGGAACCGGTGGATAAACTGGGCATTTGCCAACATTCAGGCCGGGTCCAATGCCGACAGGACGCCGTCCCGCTGATCGGCTCCCGTCTCCGGCAGCGCTCTGACCACGGCCGACTCCCGGGTGAACCCGTCCCCGGGAAGCGGCCCGCGCGCGCGATCGCAGGCGCGGCCGCAGCCGGATCCAGACGCGACGATCATTCACCGGGCCCCGCGCGACCATGATCGGCCGCCACCATCAGCAAAATGTCACCTTTGATGAGGGCGAGATTGACCGGAACGCCAGCCTCCGGCACCGGCGGACGACATCCTGGAGCCGCCGCGCCGGCCAGGGCGGACCCCCGCCTCCGACCGGATGCCGGATTGTGCCTCGATAGGGTGCCTTGCGCGGAATCGATCCGACTCGCCATAGGTTCTGGGGAAGAGTACCTAGGGAAAGGCTGTCCAACCGTGTTCGACCCGAAGGATCTCTACAGGCTCGCAGACGACGCGCCCGAGCTGACCGATCCGGTGTTGCTGTACCACTTCGACGGATTCGTCGACGCGGGCGGCGCCGGACGCCTCGCGCTGGGCCACCTGCTGGCCGAGCTGGAGCACCGGGTCGTGGCGACGTTCGACGTGGACCGGTTGCTCGACTACCGGTCGCGGCGGCCCATCATGACCTTCGACACCGACCGCTGGGTCGAGTGTGAGAGCCCCGAGCTCGCCGTCCATGTCGCCCATGACGCCACGGGCACGCCGTTCCTGTTGATGAGCGGCCCGGAGCCGGACCGGGAATGGGAGCTGTTCACCCGCGCGGTGGGAGAGCTGCTGGACCGGCTGAAGGTGAGCAAGATCGTCACGCTGCACGGCATCCCGATGGCGGTGCCGCACACGCGTCCGCTGGGCATCACCATGCACGCCAGCCGGCCCGAGCTGATCAACTCCCAGACCAGCGCCTTCGGCCGGGTCCAGGTTCCGGGGAGCGCGGCCGCGCTGCTGGAGCTGCGGCTGGGCGCGCAGGGGCACGACGCGGTCGGGTACGCGGTGCACGTGCCGCACTACCTGTCGCAGGCGGAGTACCCGACGGCGGCGGTGACCGGGCTGGAGGCGGTGACGCGGGGCACCGGCCTGGTGTTCCCGATGGAGGCGCTGCGCGACGCGGCCCACCGCACGACGGCGGAGATCGAGGAGCAGATCCAGGCGTCCTCGGAGCTGTCGACCGCCATCAGCGGGCTGGAGCAGCAGTACGACGCGTTCGCGGGCGGCACGGAACGGCAGAACCTGATGGCCGAGACGACCCCCATGCCCACGGGCGACGAGCTGGCCGCCCAGTTCGAACGTTTCCTGGCCGAACGCGACGACGAGTGACGGGCGGGCCGGGCCGTACCGGCTAACCTGGGCGGATGAGCGAGATCCGGGTCGGCCTGATCGGATACGGCACCGCGGGCGCGTACTTCCACGCCCCGCTCGTCCACGCCACTCCGGGCCTGCGGCTGTCTGCGGTCGTCACGCGCAATCCGGAGCGGCAGGCCGAGGTGGCCCACCGGTACGGCGCGGCCGGCGTGCCGGACGTGCGTGAGTTGTGGGAGCACAGCGACCTCGTGGTGGTCGCCTCCCCCAACCGCACGCACGTGAGCATGGCCGCCGCCGCGCTCGCCGAGGGTCTGCCCGTCGTCGTGGACAAACCGGTCGCCCGCACCGCCGAGGAGGCCCGCGAGCTGGTCCGGCTGGCCGAGCAGGCCGGCGTCATGCTGACGGTGTTCCAGAACCGGCGCTGGGACGGCGACTTCCGCACCGTGCGGCGGCTGATCGCCGAGGGGCGGCTCGGCGACGTGCTGCGCTACGAGTCGAGGTTCGAGCGCTGGCGGCCGGTGCCCAAGGGCGGCTGGCGGGAGACCGGCGGCGCGGAGGAGATCGGCGGCCTGCTCTACGACCTGGGCAGCCACCTGATCGACCAGGCGCTGCAGCTGTTCGGCCCGGCGCACGAGGTCTACTGCGAGAGCGACGTGCGGCGGCCCGGCGTGGCCTCCGACGACGACACGTTCATCGCGCTGCGGCACGCGGGCGGGGTGCGTTCCCACCTGTGGGCCAGTTCGGTGGCGGCCCGGCCCGGGCCGCGGCTGCGGGTGCTGGGCTCGGCGGGCGCGTACGTCAAGCACGGCATGGACGTGCAGGAGGAGCGCCTGCGAGCGGGCCTGACCCCCGACTCCCCCGGTTTCGGCGCCGACGAGGAGAGCCGCTGGGGCCTGCTGGGCACCGACGACGACGCCCGGCCCGTTCCCACCGAGCCGGGCGCGTACCTCGACTTCTACCGCGGGGTGGAACGCGCCCTGCGCGAGGGCGCGCCGCCGCCGGTCGACCCGCGCGGCTCGATCGACACGCTGGCCGTCATCGAGGCCGCCCATCTGTCGGCCGCCCAGCGCATGGTCGTCCACCTGGGCTGACAGCTGAGCCGATCGTGCCGATCAGTCGCGCAGGCGGGCGCGCAGGGCCGCGTCGTCGGCGTCGGTCCAGCCGTGGCCGCGCAGCCAGCCCATCGGGCCGTCGAAGCGGTCGTCCAGCACCTTGAGGAACTGCTCGATGTAGCGGGCCCTGGGCCTGTGGTCGTCCGCCGGGCGGGAGTCGAGGTCGTCCCGGTAGGTGTCGCTGGCGCGCAGGCGCTTGAGTATCAGCTCCAGGCGCTCGCCCGTGGCCACGTAGTCCCGCACGATGGCCTCGCGGGTGGCCCCGGCGACCTCCAGCGCCAGCGCCGACAGCACGCCGGTGCGATCCTTGCCCGCCGCGCAGTGCACCAGCGCGGCGCCGTCGTCGAGGGCCATGGCGCGCAGGGCCGCCACGACGGCGTCCGGACGGTCGCGCAGGTAGCCGAAGTAGAAGCCGGTCACGCGCAGTTCCTCGTCGACGTCCCGTTCCTGCCAGGGCAGCACGCGGTCGGCGTCGATGGAGTCGGCCTCGACGTCGGTGTGCCTGCCGCCCTCGGCGAACAGCGTCAGGTGGTGGTGGGTCACCTCCGGCACCCGGGTCAGCGGGCCGGGGCCCTCCAGGTTGACCTCGGCGGTCGAGCGCAGGTCCACGACGTGGCGCAGGTTCAGCTCGCCCACCAGGAGCGACACGTCCGCCGGGGTGAGGCCCTGCAGGTTGTCGGCTCGGAAGATCCGGCCGCGGCGGGTGAGCCCGCCGTCACGGGTGGGAAGTTCGCCCAGGTCACGTACGTTGACGGCGCCTTCCAGATCAATCCATCTTGTCATCTCATCCATTACTTCGACCTTATATGTCGGCCAATCATGAGCGGATTCCTTGTTCATAACGCAGCATGAACGTATGGATCCACGCGCGCTGCCTCCCCGGCTGGTGATCGATCCATCGCTGCCCCCGGACGTCTCGGTCGAGTTGCGGTCGAGCCCGCACATCCTTCATATGGCCCGTTCCGGCAGGCGGATGGATCCCAGCTTCAGCCCCGCCCTGCTCTTCGCGCTTCCGGCCCTGCTGATGTTGGTCCTGATCGTGACCGGCCAGCCCGAGGTCGTCTTCGTGGCCGGGCTCGGCATGGGGCTGATCGCCCTGATCCGGTGGATGGCGTTGGACAGCTCCCACCGGGTCGTCAAACGACGACTACGCCTGGCCACCACCCACGCCGACCGCTACGTCCTGCCCGAGGACCTCGACCGTCCCTGCCAGGTGCTGCTGCGCCGCGCCCAGGACGCGGCCACGGCCGTGCTCAACTCCAAGGTGCACAAGGCCGGGCTGATCGACTCGGTGGAGAACCAGGTGTCGCTGCCCGAGGAGGTCTGGCAGATCGCCCACCGGCTGCGCCGGCTGTCGTCGATGCACGCCGAGCAGGGCAGGCTCATCCCCCGCGAGCTGCCGCCGGGCATGGAGGACGCCTTCAAGCCGTACACCAGCGCCCTCGACGCCGCCTGGACCTCGCTCTCGCACCGCGTACGCCACCTGGAGAAGTACGCCAAGCAGGTGCTCAAGGCCGACAAGGTGTACCACGCGCACAGACGCCTGGAGGCGCTGGCCGCCAAGACCCCCGAGTACCAGCAGCTCCTCGCCGACACCGTACGGGACGAGCTGGCGCACGAACGCATCAGGGAGCTGTCCGACCAGGCGGCGCACGTGCGCAAGCTGTTCGAGGAGAGCGTGCTGCAGGCCAGGCAGGCGGCGGGCGAGCTGCTGAGAAGCCCCTTCAGCGACGCCTACGGCAGCGGCGCGCTCGGCCCCCGCACCGGCGGGCACGACCGCGCCGCGCACCGCACGACCGGCCCGCGTGACCGGCACGATCGCGGCGCGACCGGCCCGCAGCGACACCCCTCGCGCGACTCCTGACCCCCGTGGGCGGTCAGGGCCGGGCCTGCCGCAGGAGCTCCAGGGTGCGGCGCATGCCCGCCTCGTTCCCCAGGCTGCGGTAGATCTCCCTGGCCTGCTCCAGCGGCCCGACCGCCGCGTCCGGCCCGCCCGCGTCGAGGTGCGCCTCGCCGAGGTAGCGCAGGCTCCTGGCCATCCACCAGCGGTCCTCCAGCTCCTGGAACCCGCGTACGGCGCGGCGCAGCTCGTGCTCGGACTCCTCGATCCGGCCCAGCCGGGCCAGCGCGCGCCCGGCCGACACCGCGGTGCGCGCCACCCCCCACGAGTCGCCGAGCGCCACCAGGATCTCCTCGGCCCGCCGGACGTACTCCAGCTCGCGCAGTCCGCCCGCCGGATCGCCCACCTCGCCCGCGGCGCGCAGGCAGCGGGCCTCCTCCCACAGCTCGCCGCGCTGCCGGAACATCTCGGTCGCCCGGTCGAGACTGAACCCGGCCCGGACGAACAGGGCGTCGGAGGCCCGGTGGTCGCCGGCCCGGCGCTCGCCGCGCGCCTGGGCGGCCAGCACCTCGCCGTAGACGCGCAGGGTCTGGGCCTCGGAGTAGCGGTTGCCCGCCCGCTGGAAGATCTCCAGGGCGTCTTCGAGCAGGTCGCGGGCCTCCTCGGGACGGCGTTCCGCCATGCGCATCTCGGCCAGGTTGCGCTGGGTGCGGGCCATCCACCACAGGTCGTCCTCGTGTTTGAACGCGGTGATCGCCCCGATCAGGTAGTCCTGGGCGCGGTCGAGGTGCCCGCCGCTGATCAGGGTCATGCCGACCGTGCGCCTGGCCCGGGCCGCCCACCAGGTCTCGCCGAGGTCGCCGAAGATCTCCAGCGCCTGCTCGGCCTCGTGCAGAGCGCGCTCGCGCAGGCCCATGCCGCCGCGCACGATCGCGCTGTTCAGCAGCGCGATGGCCAGCGCGCGCCGGTCACCGGTACGCCGGCCCGCCTCGCAGCCGATGTCGGCGACGTCCGCCCAGTCGGCCCAGTAGGCCCGCAGCGAGTGGCACAACGAGCAGAACGCCCTGCTCAGCCCCCAGGTCAGCTCCCAGAGCCGGAGCTGCGCGGCCAGGTTGATCATGGCGAGCAGCGACAGCCGCTCGGCGTTGAGCCAGTCGCCCGCCCCGAGCTGGCCCTCGGCGTCGGCACGCCGGCCGCCCTTGCTCCAGTCCTGCGGCCAGCGGTTCTGGGCCGCTTCCTCGGCCCGGCGGCGGTATCCGTGCAGGACGCGCTCGACGGCGGCCCTGCGGCGTTCCTCCTCGTCCTGGCCGGCCAGCTCGGCGGCGAACACCCGGACCAGGTCGTGCAGGCGGTAGCGCATCGCGCCGGTCTGGTCGGTGCCTGAGCACTCGGCGAGCTGGGCGTCGATCAGCGCTTCGAGCTGGTCGGCGCCGTCGAGGCCGGAGATGTCGAGCAGCTCGCCGGCCACCCAGCCGGGCACGTCGGGCGCGGGCAGCGCGCTGAGCAGGCGCAGCAGGCGGCGCTGGATGCCGGTGCAGTCGTCGTAGCTGAGCTGCACCGAGGCCCGCACGCTCTTGTCCACGCCCTGGGCCACCTCCAGCTGGTCGAGACGGCGGCGCTCGTCGGTCAGCCGCCCGGCCATCTCGCGCAGGGTCCACTGCTCGCGGGTGGCCAGCCGGCCGCCGCAGATGTTGATCGCCAGCGGCAGGTGGTCGCAGAGCCGGACGATCTCCTTTGCCGACTCCAGGTCGTCCACGACCCGCGCGCCGCCGGCCAGCCGGGCCAGCAGCTCGACGCCTTGCGCCTCGGTGAGCACGCCGAGCCGGGTGTCGTGGGTGCCGTCCAGGAACAGCGGGGAGCGCGAGGTGACCAGCACCGCGCAGCCCGGCTCGGCCGGGATCAGCGGTTTGACCTGGGCGGCGTCGTGGGCGTTGTCCAGGCCGATGAGGATCTTGCGGCCCTTGGTCCAGGTCAGCCAGAGGGTGCGCAGCTCGTCGAGGCCGCCGGGGTCGGTGGCCAGGCGCACGCCCAGGCCGCGCAGGAAGCCGATCAGCACCTCCTCGGGGCGTACCGGGGCGTCGACGCCGCCGCGCAGGTCGGCGTGCAGCCGCCCGTCGGGGAACCAGTCGGCGACCTCCTGCCCGAACCTGGTCATCAGCGCCGACTTGCCGACGCCGCCGCGGCCGTACACGGAGACGACCAGGGGCGGGGACAGGTCGGAGGACTTGCGGCGGGCGGCGAAGACCTCGCGCAGGGTGGCGAGGGAGTCGGCGCGCCCGGTGAAGTGCTCGGGCACGGGCGGCCACTGGTCGGGCGGCCGCACGCCGGGCTCGGGCGCGGGCGCGGTGCGCCGCCGGGGCGTGGCCTCGGTGGTGGCCCACGTGGTCACGCCGACGAGCAGCGCCGCCGCGAGCGTCACGCCGATCTTGGCCGTCGGCGGGATGTCCCACTCCAGCGAGGCGGCCAGCACACTGGCGGCGCCGGCCGCGAGGCCCGCCGAGACGGGCGCTGCCCAGGTGACCCGCTTACGTCGCGGTTTGTCCGGTAAGTTTCCCGGCACCGAACACCCCCTTCCGGGGGTGATTCAAGCCGATGGGGCACGGCGAGCGCCAGCCGTACCCCATCGTTCCGCTACAGGCCGATCACGTGGCAGGTGGCCGTGGCGGTCTTGGTCGGGTCGCTCTCCGAGACGGCGGTGAGCTTGACGCGGGCCAGACGGTCGCCGCCGGGCGCGCGCACCGCGTTGACCGTCACCGGCGCCTGCTTGCCGAAGGCGACGGAGGCCAGGGCGTTGGGCACCTGGGCGGTCCAGCCCTTGCCCTGCACCTCGGCCTTGACCCGGTAGACGTCGGAGTTGAGGTAGGCGCTGACGTCCTCGGGGTGCTGCCCCTGGGCGGGGGCCGCCTTGCCGGTGTTGAACACCGGGAACGTGCAGGTGGAGACGTTCTTGCCGGTAGGGACGCCGGCCGCGGGCAGCACCCGCACGCCGCGCTTCTGCGGGCCCGCGCCGTCCAGCGACCGGATGGCGACGGTGTAGGACAGCTCGCCGTTCCGGTTGCGCTTGAGGTCGGTGACGTAGAAGTGCAGGCGGTTGGCCTGGTCCACGTACTCGTACTCGCTGCCGGAGTCGGTCCCGGCGTGGAAGAGGGCGTCGGAGAGCTGGCGGTAGTCGCCGACGGTGATCGGCACCTTGGTCCCGTCGGGCATCACGTAGTCGGTCATGCCGATGTCCTGCGGGTTGGCGTCGATCACCCACTCGAACGGCGCCCGGTCCTCGTTCTTGGTCTTGGCCAGGAGCACGCCGGAGTCGGGGGTGAAGGAGTCGGAGCCCATCCGGTCCACGACCTCGACCGTGTAGTTCTGGTAACCGCCGCGGTCGCACAGCGGGTCGGTCGCCGAGCAGGTGCTCTTGTCGCCGGGGGCGTCGAAGGAGATGTTGACGCCCGACAGGTCGTCCTGCCCCGGGCGCACGGCGCGGGCCAGGATCTTGGCCGTGACCAGGCCGGACTCGTCGAGCGCCTCACGCGACAGGCGCAGGACGTTCTGCTCGTCCACCATGCCGAGCTTGAGCTTGTTGCGCAGCATGTGCTGGGCGCCCATGGACGCGCCCGCCGTGGGCGGGATCAGCCAGCGGGAGTGCGGCCCGCCGGGGCCGTTGAAGCTGCCGCGGCTGAGCATCTCCCAGACGCCGGTGTACGCCCGGACCGGCGGCACCCCGTACGGGTTGTTGTAGTTGTCCAGCACGCCGAGGATGTGGCTGAACTCGTGGGCGTAGACCGCCATGCCGGAGCTCTCGGCCTGCACGGAGTCGACGCCGATGTTGGCGTTGGGCCAGAAGTTGGAGGCCGCCTGCCACGAGGACCACTCGACGTAGCGCGTCTTCAGCCAGTTGGGCAGGGCCGGGTCGGGCGGGCCCCACTCGTCGGGCACGTCCTCCTTGGTCGGGAACTTCATCATCCCGAACTCCTGCCAGGTGGACGACTCGTCCTGGCCGGCGCTGAGGTAGAAGACGAAGTCGTACTGCTTGGCGACCTCTTCGCCGACGGCGTTGATCCAGGCGTTGTGGCCGTCGGTGCGCAGGTTCTTGTTGCAGGTGTCGCCCGCCGGGCAGCCCGAGGTGCCGTTGAAGCCGGGCTCCAGCGCGTACTCGTGGTCCTTGCCCGGCATCGTGTACGGGCCGAACCCGGTCAGCTCGACGCCGTACCGGCCGCCGGAGTCCTCCATCCAGTACTCGTGGATGGTGTGACCCTTGTTGAGGTCGTTCGGGGTGTTGAGGAAGTCCTGGTAGAACTTGGCCACCTGGTCGCGGGGGACGTCATGGGCCTCGGCGCTCGGGTTGGCGTAGATCGTCGAGCCCTTCGGCTGGGTGACGACGAACGCCTGGTTGGGGTAGTCGAGCAGCACCAGCGCGCCCTTGAAGGTGCGCTTGGAGCCCTTGACGGCCGGGTCGTTCCAGTTCGTGCCCGGAGGCTTCTTGTAGTCCGCCCACGTCATGTGGTCGGGGTTCTCCCAGTTCTGCGGGTCGAGAGGCGTGAGGCCGCCGGGAGGACGGGCGCGCAACGTCTGGGCGTCGGCCGATGCGTCCTGCTGCCAGGGCTGGGTCTGCGGCCAGTGGTTCTGCCGCCAGGGGTACTCGGGATCGACGGTGGGGGGCGCTGCGGAAGCAGGGGTCGCCATCAGGCTCACCGGGAACAGCACGATGGCCGCCAGCAAGCCCTTCAGCAGCTTCTTCGGGGCATTCACGGATTGACGGTATAGACGTTATTGACGGAGATCACCGATCAGCTGTAGGGAAGACGGGTAGCAACCCTTCCGACATTTGTCGAAATGTCCAGCGTGACCTAGGTGGAGCAGTGGCGGATCTCCAGCGGATCGTGGACGACCTCGCCATGCGCCTCGGGCGTCCCCTCCTGCTGGAGGACCGCGTGCAGCGCGTGATCGCCTACAGCGAGCAGAACGGCGCCATGGACGACATCCGCCGCGACTCCATCCTGCGCCGGCACACCACCCCCGAGGTGCGCGAGTGGCTGCGGGCGGCCGGCGTGCACGAGGCGCAGGCCCCCCTGCGCACGGCCGGCGCGCCGCACCTGGGCCTGCTGCCGCGCGTGTGCGTCCCGTTGCGGCACGCCGACGGCCTGCTCGGCTTCCTGTGGTTCATCGACGCCGAGCCGGCCATGTCCGAGGAGAAGGTGGCCGAGGCCGCGGCGGCCGTCCCCGGGCTGGCGCTGGCGCTGTTCCACGAGAGCCTGGCGACCGGGCTGGCCTCCCACCGGGAGCTGGAGGCGGTCACCGGGCTGCTGCGCGGCGAGCGGGACGCGGCCAGGCAGCTCATCGAGGCCGGCGCGTTCCCGCAGGGCCAGCCGGTGACCGTGCTGGTGGCGCGGCCCCGCTCGGCCGAGCCCGACGAGGGGCTGCGCCTGGCGCTCGAACAGGGGCTGCTGGCGCTGCGCCGGCGGCTGAGCGGCCACCACCCGCTGCACCTGGTGCGCTACGACCACGCCGTGCTGCTCACCGCCGGGCCGCCGGTCCCGCCCGACGAGCTGCACGCGGCCATGCCGGTGCCCGTGGTGGTGGGGGTCGGGCGCACCCGGCTCGAACTCGCGCAGGCGGCCGGGTCGTACGCGGAGGCCCGGCACGCGGCGGAGGTGACCGCGCGGGTGCCAGGGCTCGGACGGTCGGCCGAGTGGGCCCGGCTCGGCGTCTACCGGACGCTCACCCAGCTCGCCGACCAGGAGGTGCATCCCGGGCTCGACGGGCTGCTGGCCGACGAGCAGTACCTGCCGCTGCTGGAGACGCTGGAGACGTACCTGGACCTGGCGGGCAGCGCGGTGGCGACGTCCCGGGCGCTGCGGCTGCACCGCACCTCGCTGTACTACCGGCTGCAACGGGTGGAGGAGCTGGCGCGCACGGACCTCAAGGACGGCGGCGAGCGGCTGGCCCTGCACCTCGGCCTGAAACTGGCCCGGCTGTCCGGCCGCTACCAGCCCCGGGACGCCCGCGGCGACTGATTGCCTTCGCCGCCGCCGCTCGCGTTTAATGCCAAAAGGGCAAATCCGACGGGAGCGCCGATGGCGGGTGCGAAGCGTGCTGCGCGGGTTCCAGGACGGGCTCCGGGCCCGGATTCGGGGCGGGTTTCGGGGTCGGGCCGGGGGGCGGCGTTGGGGCCGTTTCCGGGCAGGCGTGCGCCCTCGCCCGTCGTGGCCCATTCCGCTCCGCTGGTGCTGCCGATCTGCGCCGAGCCCGTGCGCGACGGGACGGTGGTGATCAGGGGCGGCCGGGTGCTCCAGGTGGGCTCGCGGGCCGAGCTGCTGTCCCGCTTCCGCGTCGCGGAGGAGGTCCGCTGGCCGGGCATGATCGTGGCCGGGCTGGTGGACGCCTGCTGCGCGCCGACGGCCCCGGGCCCCGGCGTCACCACGCGGGCCGCCGTGGTGGCCGACCCCGCCGATCTCGCGGGCGTTCCCGGCGTCTCGTACGTCGAGGCGTCCAGCGCGGGCGAGCAGGAGTGGGAGGACCACGACCGGGACGCGCTGATCACCGCGCTGCGCGAGGTGGACCGGCCGTGCCCGGTCGGCATCGCGGCCCGGACCCGCGACCCGCACGTGCTGGAGGACGTCGCCGTGCTGGCCAGGACGTTCGGCCTGCGGCTGCTGGCCGGGCTGGACCGGCACTCGCCCATGGCCCTGGACGAGGCCGGCGCGCTCGGCCCCCACTGCCACGTGGCCTGCGCCCGGCCGCTCGACCCCGGCGAGCGCAAGCTGCTGCGCCTGCGCCGGAGCGTGGTCGCGATCTGCCCGCCGGGGCAGGAGCAGGCCGCCGACGTGCTGGCCCTGCTGGAGGAGGGCAACCGCCTCGCCCTGGGCAGCCACGCCCTGGACGACCATGCTCCGGACAGCCCCGACCCGGCCGGCGCCGGGCCGGGCGACCTGCTCGGGCTCGCGGCCGGCGTCCGGCGGCGGGCCCGGGAGCTCGGGCTGCGGGTACGGGGGCTGGACCGCCGCCTGGTCGAGGCCGCGACGCTGGGCGGTGCGCGGGCACTGGGCCTGGACGCCGGGCCGGGCCGGATCGGCTCCCTCGGGCCGGGCAGCCGGGCCGACTTCGCCGTCTTCGACGCCCGGGGACGCTACCCGTACTCGGCCCTTCTGGCCCGCCCGCCCTGCCTGGCCACGGTCGTCGGCGGCGCGGTCACCGGAACTGGCCGTCCACCGCGCCGAGCAGATCCCTGAGCTGGTCGCGCTGCTCCTGGGAGAGCACCGCGAACAGGCCCTCACCGGCCTCCCTGCGCGCGTCCCTGGCCCGTTCAGCCATGGCCCGGCCCGCGTCGGTGATCACGACGAGCGTCGAGCGGCGGTTGGCCGGATCGACCTCCCTGCGCACCAGCCCGGCCTCCTCCAGCGCGTCCACGACGGGCGTCAGCGAGCGCGGCACGATCCGCAGCTCGTCGGCCAGTTGCACCATCCGCAGCGGCCGGCCGGCCTCGCCGAGCACGCGCAACGCCCGCGCCTGCCCCGGATTGAGCCCGAGCGGCACCAGCCGATGCACGTATCCGTGCCGCAGACGCCTGCTGACCAGGTGCAAGAGCTCCGCGAGCTCCTTCTCTCCCATATAGACGATTTTAGCCGGAACAATTATGAGTTAACCTCTGTTTGAGTGGACATCCGAAAGGAGGCCCCATATTGGCCGACGAACCACGCGCGCCGCTGCGGCGCATCATCGGACTCTTCACCCCCTATCGCGGCCGGCTGATCCTGGTGGGCGCGTTCATCCTGCTGTCGTCCCTGGTCGGGCTGGCCTCGCCGTTCCTGCTGCGCGAGGTGCTGGACGTGGCGATCCCGTCCCGCGACGCGCTGCTGCTCACGCTGCTGGCGCTCGGCATGATCGCGGTCGCGGTCACCACGAGCGTGTTCGACGTGCTGCAGACGCTCATCTCCACCACCGTGGGCCAGCGGGTGATGCACGACCTGCGCATCTCGGTCTACGCCCACCTCCAGCGCATGTCGCTGGCGTTCTTCACCCGCACCAGGACGGGCGAGGTGCAGTCGCGCATCGCCAACGACATCGGCGGCATGCAGTCGGTCGTCACCTCGACCGCGACCTCGATCATCTCCAACCTCACCACCGTGATCGCCACGATCGTGGCCATGCTCGCCCTCGACTGGCGGCTGACGGTGATCTCGCTGCTGCTGCTGCCGGTGTTCGTGTGGATCAGCAGGAAGGTCGGCGCCGAGCGCAAGCGCATCACCAACGAACGGCAGCGCAAGCTCGCCGTGATCTCCTCGATGGTCCAGGAGTCGCTGTCGATCAGCGGCGTCCTGCTGGGCCGGACGATGGGCCGCTCCGCCGAGCTGACCGACCGCTTCGGCCGCGCCTCCGACGAGCTGGCCGAGCTCGGCGTACGGACGAGCATGGCCGGACGCTGGCGGCAGTCGTCGATCCAGATCATCATGGCCGTGATGCCCGCGCTGATCTACTGGGCCGTCGGCTACACCGGCATGATCTCCGTCGGCACCCTCGTGGCCTTCACCACGCTGCAGTCGAGCCTGTTCCGGCCGACGGTGTCGCTGCTGCGGCTGGGCGTCGAGGTGCAGAGCTCGCTGGCGCTGTTCGGCCGCATCTTCGAGTACCTCGACCTGTCGGTGGACATCCACCCCGGCAGCCGCACCCTCGACGGGGTACGCGGCGAGGTGCGCTTCGAACAGGTCGACTTCGCCTACGAGGACGAGCGCACCCTGCACGCCGTCGACGTCACCGTCCCCGCGGGCACGACGCTGGCCGTCGTGGGCGAGACCGGCTCGGGCAAGACCACCCTCAGCTACCTGCTCCCCCGCCTGTACGACGTGACCGGCGGCCGGGTCACCATCGACGGCGTGGACGTGCGCGACCTGACGTTCGAGACGCTGAGCGAGGTCGTCGGGGTGGTCTCGCAGGAGACGTACCTGTTCCACGCCTCGATCGCGGACAACCTGCGCTTCGCCCGTCCGGCGGCCACCGACGAGGAGCTGGAGGCGGCGGCGCGGGCCGCGCGCATCCACGACCACATCGCCTCGCTGCCCGACGGCTACGACACGATGGTGGGCGAGCGCGGCTACCGGTTCTCCGGCGGCGAGAAGCAGCGCCTGGCCATCGCCCGCACGCTGCTGCGCAATCCGCCGGTGCTGATCCTGGACGAGGCCACCAGCGCCCTCGACACCCAGACCGAGCGAGCCGTCCAGGAAGCTCTGGACACGCTGGCGCGGGGGCGTACGACGATCACGATCGCCCACCGCCTGTCGACCGTCCGCGACGCGGACCAGATCGTCGTGCTCGACCACGGCAAGGTCGTCGAGCGCGGCACCCACGACGAGCTGATGGCGCTCGGCGGTCACTACGCGGCCCTGGTGGACCGGGACCGCCCCCTCGAACTGGTCTAATTTTTCACGCTAAACCTCTTTTAACCGTGTCTTACCTCACATTTCGGGCAAATCGGAATCGTCGCGATCGTGCCGCGCGTTGACCCCCGCGTTTCCCCGTACCGAGGCTAGGACCAGTCTTGCCACCGCGCTCCTCCACCTTCCGCGCCCTGCGCCACCACAACTACCGGCTCTGGGCGGGAGCCGACATCGTCTCCGTCACCGGCACCTGGATGCAGGTCCTGGGGGTGAACTGGCTCATCCTCACCATGACGGGGTCGGCCACCAGCGTGGGGCTCAGCCTGGTGATGCAGGCCCTGCCGACGCTGCTGCTGGGCATGTGGGGCGGCGCGCTGGCCGACCGGCTGCCGACCCGGCCCGTCGTCGTCGCCGCGCAGCTCGCGCAGGCCGCGCTGGCCGCCGTCCTGGCGCTGATCGCCTTCTCCGGCGCCGACTCCGTCGTGCCGATCTACGCGGTCGCGCTGGCGGGCGGCGTGGTCTCCGCGCTCGGCGGGCCCGCGCTCGGACGGTTCGGGGCCGAGGTGGTGCCACCGGCCGACCTGCCCAATGCCATGGCGCTCGGCTCGATCCTGAACTCCTCAGGACGCATCCTCGGCATGAGCCTGGCCGGCGTGCTGCTGCCGTTGACCGGCAACGGCGGGCTCTTCCTGCTCAACGCGGCCACCTTCTTCGTCGTGATCGCGGCCGTCGCGCTCATGCGGCGCGCGGAGTTCCACCGGCTCGCCGGCTCCGAGCGGCAGCCCGGCGCGGTCGCCGCCGGCCTGCGGTACGTGCTGCGCACCCCGTGGCTGCTCGTGGTCCTGGCGCTCTCGCTCGTGCTGGGCAGCCTCGGCCGCAACTACCAGGTCACCATGGCCGCCATGAGCGCCGGCCCGCTGGCGGCCGGCGCCGCCGGGTACGGCCTGCTGTCCAGCGTGTTCGCCGCCGGCACAGTCGTGGGCGGCTTCCTGGCCGCCGCCCGGCCGCACCTGACGATCCGGCTGCTGCTGATCACCGCGTTCCTGACGGGGGTCGCGCAGACGCTGAGCGGCCTGATGCCCGCCCTGGGGACGTTCGCCGCGATGATGCTGCCGATCGCGGCGGGCGCGGTGCTCATCGACACCACGGTCTCGGCGCGGGCGCAGCTCGACAGCCCCGACGAGATGCGCGGGCGGGTCATCGCCGCGCTGGGCATGGTGAGCGCGGGCGCGGGTGCGATCGGCGGGCCGCTGCTCGGCTGGCTGAGCGACGCGTTCGGGCCGCGCCTGTCGCTGGGCATCGGCGGCGTGTCGTGCGTGGCCGCGACGCTGCTCGCGGCGCTCGCGCTGGCCCGCCTGTCCGGCCGGACCGTCCGCCAGGCGGCCTTCCGTCCGCGCCTGGAGAATCGCCTGGAGAACCGGCTGGCCCCGGAACGGGCTTAGTCTCTTCACGTGCACAACACCAGATACGCCCCGAACGGCATGGTCTGCAGCGTCGACCACCTGGCCTCGGCCGCCGGGGTGGGCGCGCTGGACCGCGGCGGTTCGGCGGCCGACGCGGCGATCGCGGCCAACGCCGTGCTCGCCGTGGTCGCGCCGCACATGTGCGGGCTCGGCGGAGACCTGTTCGCGCTCGTCCACGACGGCACGGTCGGCGGCACGGTCGGCGGCACGGTCGGCGGCACGGTCACCGCGCTCAACGCCTCCGGCCGCGCCGGGTCGGGCGCCGACCCCGATCGGCTGCGCGCCGAGGGGCACACCCGCATGCCGCACCTGCACGACGTCAGGTCCGTGCCGGTGCCCGGCTGCGTCGACGGGTGGCTCGCCCTGCACGCCAGGCACGGCCGGCTGCCCATGGCCGAGCTGCTGCGGCCCGCGATCGCGCTGGCCCGCGACGGCTTCCCCGCGTCCCCGCTGCTGGTCCCCGGCGCCCGCACGGCAGCCTCGCGTCCGGGTGGCGGCGACTTCGCCCTCGTGCGCCGGGCCGGCGACCGCGTCACCCGCCCCGGCGTGGCCCGCGCGCTCCAGGCGGTGGCCGACGGCGGCCGCGACGGCTTCTACCTCGGCGAGTTCGGGCAGGGCCTGATCGAGCTCGGCGCGGGCGAGTACACCGCCGCCGACCTGGCCGCCCCCGGCGCCGACTGGGTCGAGCCGCTGCGGGTGCGCGCCTTCGGCCACGACGTCTGGTCGATGCCGCCCAACTCCCAGGGTTACCTGCTGCTGATGTCCCTGGCCGTCCTCGACGGGCTCGACCTGCCCGGCTCGCCCCGCCATCCGGCCTGGGCCCACCTGCTGGCCGAGGCCGCCAGGGCCGCCGGGCACGACCGGCTCGACCTGCTGCACGAAGACGCCAAAGACCTGCTCGACCCCGGCGAGATCGCCCGCCGCCGGGCCCTGGTCGACCCGGTCAGGCGCAGCCGCCTGCGGGCCCCGTCCGCCGACGGTGACACGACGTACCTGTGCGCGGTCGACGGCGACGGCATGGGGGTGTCGCTGATCCAGTCGAACGCGTCCGGGTTCGGCGGCATGCTCTTCGAGCCGCGTACCGGGATCAACCTCCACAACCGCGGCATCGGTTTCTCGCTGCGTCCCGGCCACCCGGCCGAGTACGGCCCCGGCCGCCGTCCGCCACACACCCTGGCCCCCGCGCTGATCACCCGTCCCGGCGGCGGGCTGCGCACGGTCGTGGGCACGATGGGCGGCGACGCCCAGCCGCAGATCCTGGCCCAGGTCATCACCCGCCTGCTGCGCCACGGCGAGGAGCCCGGCCAGGCGCTCGCCGCGCCGCGCTGGCGGCTGGGCAGCGGCAACGGCAACGGCTTCGACACCTGGGACGCCCCCGACGACGCCGTGCTCGACCTGGAGGAGGGCACGACCTGGGCCGACGGCCTGACCGCGCTCGGCCACCCGGTCCGCACGCTGCCGTACGGCGGCTCCTTCGGCCACGCCCACCTCATCGACGTGCGCCCGGACGGCATGCTGGCCGGCGCCGCCGACCCGCGCTCCCTGGTCGGCGCCGCGATCGGCCGCTAGATGGACAAGGATGAGCTACCGGAGGCCCTAAGCCGGGCCAAGTCGTAGGATTCCGGTCCGTACGGTGGGTAGAGGGCGCAGTATGAGCGAACTACCTCCGGACCGATTCGGCATGGCCGACGAGCAGGACATCGAGGTCAGGGAGTGGACCGACGACCTCGGCCTGCACCACGAGGTCAAAGAGGACGACCCCCAGCACGAGGCCACGCTCGACGAACGGCTGCGCCAGGAGTTGCCCGACCGCCCGCGCCGCGCCCCGCGCGAGGAGCACCGCCTGACCGAGCCCGACGAGGGCGCCCACCCCGACACCGAGGACGAGGCCATCGGCGTGGACTGGGACGCGGACCGGGAGGATTTGTCGGCCGAGGAGCGCGCCCTTCGCATCGACCCCGACGAGGACCTCACCTGACCCGCAGGGCCCGCGCGCGGCTCACCGGCCCGCCCGGTCCGCGCGGGCCTCAGGTGACCCGCACAGCCTTCGTGGGCCTCAAGTGAGGCGGCGCAGGGCGGGCAGCAGGGCGTGCAGGTCGTCGACGATCATGTCGGCGGCCTTCGCCTGCGGCCGCTCGGCGTGCAGGAAGCCCCAGGGGCCGCGGCGCAGCAACGCCGTGCGCATGCCCGCACGGGCGGCGGGCAGCACGTCGTTGTCCAGCCGGTCGCCGACGTAGAGGATCTCGCCGGGCTCGCGACCGGCCACCGAGGCCACCTTGGCGAAGAACTCGGGGGCGGGCTTGGACAACCCCCAGCCCTCGGAGGTGTGCACCGAATCGACCGGCAGCTCCATCGCCACCAGGGCGTCGAAGGCCCGGCTGGGCTGGTTGCCGGCGATGATCACCTGGAACCCGGCCGCGCGCAGCGCCGCCAGGGCCTCCCGCACGTCGGGGTAGAGGTCGTCGGCGTCGAAGTGGTTGCGCAGCCCGGCCGGGTCGTCGCGCTCCCAGGCGGCGATCTCCGCCTGGACGTCGAGACCGGGCCGGACGAGCTCGAACGCCTCGCGGTGGGAACGGTCGAGCGCCGCCATGCCGCCGAGCGCGCCCATGAGCACGAACCTGCTCACCCCCAGCCGGTCGGCCCAGCGCGACCAGATGCGCGTCTCGTCGATCAGCGTCTCGCCGACGTCGAGCACGACCGCCTTGACGGGCTTCACCATCACTCCCCCTGTACGTCCGTGTGCCGCCCCGAACTCAGGGCCGCAGCTTCTCCATCGCCTTGGCGATGCGCTTCTCCGACACCGGCGTGGGGGTGCCGAGGGTCTGGGCGAAGAAGCTGACCCGCAGCTCCTCGATCATCCAGCGGATCTCCGTCACGTCGGGGTCGCCCCGTCGGGCCAGGTGGAGGCTCGCCAGCAGGTCGTGGTAGTCGTCCTCGATCTTGTGCACGCGGTCCATCCACTCCTCGTCCCGCCAGGGCTCCTCCGGGAGCTTGGTGAGACGCCGCTCGATGGCCCGCAGGTAACGCAGGACGTCGGGCAGGCGGCGGGTGCCGGTGGCGGTGACGAAGCCCTTGAAGACGAGCTTGCCGAGCTGCTCGCGCACGTCGTCGGTCGAGGCGCTCGCGCGCAGGCCGTCGAGGCGGGTGCCCACGGCGTGCCAGACGCTCAGGATCTGCTCGACCTTGGCCAGCACGTCGGCCGCCGTGTCGTGCAGCTCGGCCCGGACGTGCTGGTGGAGGCGGTCGAAACCGGCCGGGTCCCAGGCCGGGCCGCCGAGGTCGAGCATCAGCTTGTCGACGGCCGCGTTGACGACGTCGTCGAACAGCGCCACGGCGCCGCCATGGGGGCTGCGCGACAGCGCCAGCTTGGCCTGGTTGGACAGCCCGCCCAGCAGCGACCTGGCCGGGTTGGTGACGTTGAGCAGAAGCAGCCGGCGGGTGCCTGGCCAGTGGGCGCGGCGCTGCTCGGCGGCCGTCTCGAAGATCTTGACGGACACCGACTCGCCCGCGTCGACGAGCGCCGGATAGCCCTTCATCCGGCCCTGCTCGAACACCTTGGGCAGGGTGCCGAAGCTCCAGGTGCGCAGGCCCGTGCGCTCCAGGTCGTCGCCGGCCTCCGACAGGGTCTTGCGCAGGCGCGGCGCGAGCCGGCGCTTGAGCGCGTCGAGGTCTTTTTCCTCGGCCACCGTGCGCTTGCGCTCGTCGATCACCCGGTAGGTGATGCGCAGGTGGTCGGGCACCTGGTCGAGCTGCCAGGCCTCGCGCGGCACCCGGACGCCGGTGAGCCGCAGCAGCTCGCGCTCCACGGCCTCCAGCAGCGGCTCGCCGCCCTGCCTGACCCCGGCCAGCACCTGCCTGGCGTAGTTGGGGGCGGGCACGAAGTTGCGGCGCAGGTGTTTGGGCAGCGACCGGATCAGCGCGGTGATCAGGTCTTCGCGCAGGCCCGGGATCTGCCAGTCGAAGCCGTCGGAGTTGACCTGGTTGAGCACCTGCAACGGCACGTGGACGGTGACGCCGTCGGCGTTGGCGCCCGGCTCGAACTGGTAGGTCAGCTTCATCCGCTGACCGAGCTGCTTCCAGGTGTCGGGATAGTCGCGGGCGCTGATGTCGGCGCCCTCGTTGACCAGCATCTCCGGCGAGAACGTGAGCAGCTCCGGCTGCTCCTGCCCGGCCTTCTTCCACCAGGAGTCGAAGTGCCTGGCCGAGACGACGTCGGCCGGGACGCGCTGGTCGTAGAAGTCGTACAGGACCTCCTCGTCGACCATGATGTCGCGGCGGCGGGCCCGGTTCTCCAGCTCCTCGACCTCTTCGAGCAGCCGGCGGTTGTCCTTGAGGAAGCGGTGGTGGGTGTCCCAGTCGCCCTCGACCAGGGCGTGCCGGATGAACAGCTCGCGCGACAGGTCGGGGTCGATGCGGCCGTAGTTGACCTTGCGGCCGACCACGAGCGGCACGCCGTACAGGGTGACCTTCTCCAGGGCGATCACCGCGCCCTGGTTCTTCTCCCAGTGGGGCTCGGAGTAGGTGCGCTTGACCAGGTGCTGGGCGAGCGGCTCGACCCAGTCGGGCTCGATCTTGGCGTTGACCCGGGCCCACAGCCGCGAGGTCTCGACCAGCTCGGCCGACATCACCCACTGCGGCTGCTTCTTGGCCAGGGCCGAGCCGGGGAAGATCGCGAAGCGGGCGTTGCGCGCGCCGATGTACTCCTGCATCGGCCGCCGCCCGTCGGCGGCGCGCTGCTTGTCCATGACGTCTTTGACGCCGATGTGCGACAGCAGCCCGACCAGCAGCGACACGTGCACCTGGTAGGGGTCGGCGGACACGCTGCCGGGCTGGGCGCCGAGCGCCTGGCGGACCTGGCTGTAGATGTCCTGCCACTCGCGGACCCGCAGGTAGTTGAGGAACTCGGCCTTGCACAGCCGCCGGAACGCGCCGGAGGACAGCTCCTTCTGCTTGTCGCGCAGGTAGTTCCACAGGTTGAGGTAGGTCAGGAAGTCGGACTCGGGGTCGGCGAAGCGGCGGTGCTTCTCGTCGGCCTGCTGCTGCTTGTCGGACGGCCGCTCGCGCGGGTCCTGGATGGACAGGGCGGCGGCGATCACCATGACCTCGCGCAGGCAGCCGTTCTTCTCGGCCTCCAGCACCATGCGGCCGAGGCGCGGGTCGACCGGCAGGGTCGCCAGCTTGCGGCCGATTCCGGTGAGCTTGCCCTGGGCGTCGAACGCGCCCAGCTCGTGGAGCAGGTTGACGCCGTCCTTGACCTGCCGGCGGTCGGGCGGCTCGACGAACGGGAACGCCTCGATGTCGCCCAGCCCGATCGAGGTCATCTGCAGGATGACCGAGGCCAGGTTGGTGCGCAGGATCTCCGGGTCGGTGAACTCCGGCCGGGAGAGGAAGTCCTCCTCCTCGTAGAGCCGGATGCAGATGCCGTCGGAGGTGCGGCCCGAGCGGCCCTTGCGCTGGTTGGCGCTGGCCTGCGAGATGGGCTCGATGGGCAGGCGCTGCACCTTGGTGCGGTGGCTGTAGCGGGAGATGCGGGCGAAGCCCGGATCGACCACGTATTTGATGCCGGGCACGGTCAGCGAGGTCTCGGCCACGTTGGTGGCCAGCACGATCCGGCGGCCGGTGTGGCGCTGGAAGACGCGGTGCTGCTCGGCGGCGCTCAGGCGGGCGTAGAGCGGCAGGATCTCGGTGTTGCGGAAGTCGGCCTTGGACAGGGCGTCGGCGGCGTCGCGGATCTCCCGCTCGCCGGACAGGAAGACCAGGATGTCGCCGGGCCCCTCGGTGACCAGCTCGCGGCAGGCGTCGACGATGCCGCCGGTCTGGTCGTCGTCCTCCGCCAGCGGGCGGTAGCGGACCTCGACCGGGTAGGTGCGGCCGGAGACCTCGATGATCGGCGCGTCGCCGAAGTGGCGGGAGAAGCGCTCGGGGTCGATGGTGGCGCTGGTGATGACGACCTTGAGGTCGGGGCGCTGCGGGAGGAGCTGTTTGAGGTAGCCGAGGATGAAGTCGATGTTGAGGCTGCGCTCGTGGGCCTCGTCGATGATCAGGGTGTCGTACTGGTCGAGCATGCGGTCGTTCTGCAGCTCGGCCAGCAGGATGCCGTCGGTCATCAGCTTGACCAGCGTGCGGTCGCTCGCCTGGTCGGTGAAGCGCACCTTGTATCCGACGACCTCGCCGAGCTCGGTGCCGAGCTCCTCGGCGACGCGCTCGGCGACGGTACGGGCGGCGATGCGGCGCGGCTGGGTGTGGCCGATCAGCCCGCGCACGCCGCGCCCGAGCTCAAGGCAGATCTTGGGGATCTGGGTGGTCTTGCCGGAGCCCGTCTCGCCCGCGATGATCACGACCTGGTGGTCGCGGATGGCGGCCAGGATGTCGTCCTTGCGCTGGGCGACCGGCAGGTTCTCCGGGTAGCGGACCTGCGGCACGGCCTCGCGGCGGCGCGCCAGCCGCTGCTCGGCGCGCTCGACGTCGGCGAGGATCTCGGTGACGATCTTGTCCCGGGCGTCGCGGGAGCGGACCCGGCGCATGCCGTCGAGCCTGCGCCGCAGCCGCCGCTGGTCGCGCGGCATGAGCTCGGGCAGGCGGGACTGGAGGTCGGCGAGCGGAGAGGACAACGAAGGCGTTCCCATACTGCTTTCAGGATATTTGAGCCCCGTGGCCCCGGAGCCAACGGCCCATGGTGCCCGACGCGACCCGCCTCCCGCATCCCAATATCGCGCCGGCACCGCCCGCCGCGCTTCCGGGCGCGCCGGGACGGGCCCCGGCCCCCCTACCGCGCCGGCCGGGTGGTGGCGGCGTGGCGGGCGGCGCCGATGATGCCGGCCTCGTTCTGCAGGGCGGCGGGGACCACCGGAGTGTCGATGGTGACGTGCGGCAGGAACTTGTCGGCCTTCTTGCTCACGCCCCCGCCGATCACGATCAGCCCCGGCGAGAACAGCATCTCCACGTGCCTGAGGTACTCCTCGACCCGCTCGGCCCACTTCTCCCAGCTCAGGTCGTGCTCCTCGCGGGCCCGCGCCGACGCGCGCTCCTCGGCGTCCTTGCCGCGCAGCTCCAGGTGGCCGAGCTCGGTGTTGCAGACGAGTGTGCCGTCGGCGAACAGGGCGCTGCCGATGCCGGTGCCGAAGGTCAGGATCAGCACCGTCCCCTTCTGGTCGCGGCCCCTGCCGAAGGTCATCTCGGCGATGCCGGCGGCGTCGGCGTCGTTGAGCACCGTCGCGCCGCCGAAGAGCGCGGCGGCGTCGACGCCGATCCACGAGTGGTGGACGTTGGCCGCCGTCTGCACGACCCCGTCGACGACGACGCCGGGGAAGGTGACGCCGACCGGGCCGTCCCAGTGGAAATGCTTGACGATCTCGCCCACCACCTCGGCCACCCCCTCGGGCTTGGCCGGCTGGGGCGTGGCGATGCGCAACCGCTCCTGGACGAGCTCTCCGGCCTCGGTGTCGACCGGGGCGCCCTTGATTCCCGAACCGCCGATGTCGATGCCCAACACGTTCATGACTCTCCTTCTCCCCCGCCCTGGACGGGAAAACTCGCCCGCCGATATTTCCGGCCCGGCTGAACCCGCTCCGCGCCCACCGCGTATCTCGCGTCACAAGCGCTCACTAGGAGGCACGGATGCGGCTCCGCATCATCACGCTCTGCGCTGTCGCCGTCGTGGCGGGGACGACCCTCACCGCCCCCGCGCAGGCGACCACCAGGACCCGTTTCGACGTCATCAACCTTGTGTCGGACGTCAAGGGCAAGGCCCCGGTCACCGACCCCAAGGTCGTCAACCCGTGGGGCCTGGCCATGGGCAAGACCTTGTGGGTCTCCAACGCCGGCACCGGCACCGCCACCGTCTACTCCGGCACGGGCCGCAAGGAGAAGACGGAGGTGTGGATCCCCGGCGGCTCCCCGACCGGCCAGGTGTTCAACCCGGGTGACGGCTTCACCGTGAAGGGGAGACCGGCCACGTTCATCTTCTGCAGCCCGAGCGGCGCGATCACCGGCTGGAACGCCGAGGCCGACCCGGCCAACGCCGTGATCGCCGCGTTCACCCGCGGCGCCGACTACAAGGGCCTGGAGCTCGTACGGACCGACGCGAGCGAGTTCCTGCTGGCCGCCGACTTCGCCCACGGCCGCGTGCACGCCTTCGACGAGAACTTCCGGCGCATCCGCCTGGCCGGCTGGCAGTTCCAGGACTCGCGGGTGCCGCGCGGCTACAACGCCTACAACGTGGCCGTGGTCAACGGCAGCGTCTGGGTGGCGTACGCGCTGCGCGACCGGACCACCGGCAAGCCCGTCTTCGGCGCCGGCAAGGGCTTCGTGAGCCGCTTCAACGCCGACGGCCGCCTGACCGGCCGCATCTCCAGGGTCGGGCTCGACGCGCCCTGGGCCATGACCGCCGCGCCGCGCGGCTGGGGCCAGTACGCGGGCGCCCTGCTGGTCGGCAACTTCGGCGACGGCACCGTGCACGCCTACAAGGGCGACCGGCACCTGGGCGCGATCACCACGTCCGGCGGCCGGCCCGTCAAGCTGCCCGGCCTGTGGGACCTCGAACCCGGCACCGCGGCCACCGGCGGCGTGAACACGCTGTGGTTCTCGGCCGGCATCGAGGGCGCCAAGCACGGCCTGATCGGCGTGATCGCCCCCGCCGGCACGAAGCCGACCTCCACGGCCGCCGCCCCCGCGAGCACGCCGGCGCCCACCCGCTCCGCCGCCCCCAAGACGAAGTCGCCCTACGGCGGCGGCTACTGACCGGACACTGACCGGGGGCCCCTTGGCGTTTCCGGCGCGGCCGGCGCGGGCCGCGCCGGAAACCCGGATTCCCGGAAAACCTGCGAACCACATATGGACACGGAATGCGACGGAGCAGATACTCAACGTGTCAACACCCTCATCCCTGCTCTCACGTCGCCCCCTTAAGCACCGCATGAGCCGGCGTGTCGTGTGCTGCCCGGAAACCGTGCCTGTCAGGGAACAGGACAAGGAGAGACCATGCCCGTCAAGAAGTCTCTGTTCCTTTCCGTCATCGCCCTCGCCACCGCGGCCTGCGTGACGGCCACCGTCGTGGCCCTCCAGGCGTCCAGCCCCGTCTCGGCGGCCACCCGCGCCGCGCTGCCGCCGGGCTACCAGCTCGTCACCTTGCCCAACTCCAACGTCCCCAACTTCCAGCGCCGCACCGTCTACTGCCCGGGCTCCAAGCACGTGCTCGGCGGCGGCGGCGAGGCGCGCGGCAACGGCGCGATCCTGGTGGGGTCGTTCCCCACCGATGACGCCCGCGGCTGGATCGCCCTCGGCCGCCAGATCGGTTACAACGACGTCGGCATCAGCGTGTTCGCCATCTGCGCCGACTGACAGCCCCGCCCGCCGGCCCCGTCCGCTCTCCCGCGGGCGGGGCCGGCGCACGTCCGGCCTCAGAGCCCGCCGAGGACGGCCGCCAGGTCGGCGACGGTGCGGTAGTGGACGCCCGTCATGCCGAGCGCCCTGGCGGCCTCCACGTTCGGCAGCCGGTCGTCGACGAACAGGCAGCGCGCGGGGTCGGCCCCGGCGCGTTCGGCGGCGATCTCGTAGATGCGCGGGTCGGGTTTGATCACGCCGACCCTGGCGCTGCTGACCAGGTCGTCGGCGAAGTAGGTGAGCCCGAGCCGGTCGAGGTGCTCCTCGACGGTGTCCGTGGCGTTGGTCACGATGACCACCGGCACGTGCTGCTGCGCCTTGGCCAGCAGCTCCCTGACCTCCTCGTCCACCCGGAACGGCACCGCCGCGAACTCGGCCACCGCCTGGCGGGCCCGCTCGTCGCCGCCGAGGGCGACCGCCACCGCCTCCAGCCATTCACGCTCGCTGATCCGGCCCAGGATGGCCGGCTCGATCAGCTCGGGGGCGAACGCCGTGGCCATGAGCGGCAGGGCGTACCGGGCCTCGATCTCGGCCTGGGCGGTGTGGTCGAAGAGGCGGAGCACGCCATCAAGATCGGTGAGAACCGCATCGAAGGGGATCACAGCCATCATTGTGCCGTGAAGTACCGCATCCGCTGGTCCGAGAAGGTTTCGCGTGCCACCAAAGCCCCAGGGCGACCGGCGGCACTACCATCTCCGAGACGGTATTCGGTATCGGAACGGTAGGGCATGGACGATCACCAGCTGCCACCTGAGCTGTGCCAGCTGTTCGCCGACGGCGGCAGGGGGCGCAGACTGCCCCCGGGCCTGCCCGCCGGCGACGTGGTCTGGCCCGACCCCGCCTACACCCGGCAGGCCGTGGCGGCCCGGCCGGCGTTCTGGATGAGCGACGAGCACGCCGCCGGCGAGGACTGGTCCTTCATGCGGGTCTGGCACGCGCACAGCGGCCTGTGGCCGGTCCTGCTCGACGAGTCGGCCCAGCCGTGGGCGATCGGGCAGATCGTGCCCGACGACCCGATGCTGATCGGCCACTTCACCGCCGAGGGGTTCATGACCGAGGTCTGGCAGGAGTGGGTGTCGCAGATGCCGCGCGACGCGCTGGCGGAGTTAGAGCCGTACGGGGCGCTCTGCCCGGGGCTGGCGCCGCCGGGGGTGACCCGCGCCGACCCCGGCGACGTGGCCGACTGGCTGGCCCGCGAGCTCGCCCCCAAGGGCATGCCGCTCGGGCTGGTCGCGGCCGGGCGGGGGGCCGACGCGCTCGCGGTCATGGGCTGGCAGGGCGCGCTGCACCACAACGAGTGGATGGTGCCGATGGCCGCCGTGGTGCGCAGCTGGGAGGACCGGTTCGGGGCCCGCGTGGTGAGCGTCGGGTTCAACACGCTCGACCTGAGCGTGGCCGCCCCGCCTGCCGACCCCGAGCACGCCCTCCACGTCGCCGCCGAGCACTGGGCGTTCTGCCCCGACAACGTCGTGCAGGGGCCGGGGGACCTCCAGGGGTACGCCGACCAGATCATCGGGCAACACGCCTGGTCGTTCTGGTGGGACTGATTCCCCGGCTTTTACGCTACTTTTAACCGCGACAGGGAGGGCTCGGTCACAGCATGTCACGGGGAGATCTCACTCCGGAGCTCCTGCATTCCTCGTCCTGGACGGACTGGCTGGTGCAGTCGGCCGGCATCCCCGTCCACGACGTGCCGCTGGTGTCGGTGGGCGGCGGGCTCGGCTCGTTCACGCTGGTCGACGTGCTGCGCATCAGGGGCGTGCCGATCCCGGCCATGCGGGTGCTCTCGACCAGCGACACCCCCTGGCAGACGTGGGAGTACCTGACCCGCGTCTCGCAGCTGCCCGCGCACGAGCGCATCCGGTCCGACGCGGGGGCGCGTCCCGACAACATCTGGGGCTTCCCCTCCTACGCGGTGCAGGAGGCCTGGCAGGACGGCTCGCTCAAGCCGATCCTCCAGGTGCTCACCGAGCCGCTGTTCACCGACTTCTACAGCCCGCGCGCCGGGCTGGTCACGCAGACCGTCCAGCGCGAGGCCGACCGCATCGGCTACTGGCACATGCTGGCCAAGGGCCAGGTGCGCATGGTCAGGAAGCGGCTGGGCGGCGGCTACTTCACCGTGCTGACGCCGCCGCCGGGCACCTCGCCGACCAAGCGGGTGGTGCTGCGCTCCCAGTACGTGCACCTGGCCGTCGGCTACCCGGGGCTGAAGTTCCTCGACGACCTCCAGGAGTTCCGGCAGGCGCAGGGCGAGCGTTACCGGGTGGTCAACGCCTACGAGCCGCACGAGCACGTCTACGACCAGCTGCGCAAGCGGCCCGGGGTGGTGGTCGTGCGCGGCGCCGGGATCGTGGCCTCCCGGGTGCTCCAGCGCCTGATGGACGACCGCGAGCGGTACGGCCTGCACACCCAGATCGTCCACCTGTTCCGCACGTACGTGGCCGGCCCGCACGGCCCGAGCGTGTTCATGCGGCGCAAGGGCGGCGACGGCTGGGCCTACCAGGCGTTCACGATGCCCAAGTCGGCCTTCGGCGGCCAGCTCAAGGCCCGCTTCAGGAAGGCCACGCCCGAGCAGCGCGCCCAGATCTCCAAGACGCTGGCCGGCACCACCACCCCGAAGCTGGCCCGCTGGCAGGAGCAGATGCGCAGGGGCCGGCAGGGCAACTGGTACCACCCCACGCAGGCCGTCGTCGACCGCATCGAACGGGCCCCCGACGGCCGCCTGGTCACCCACACCCGCAGCGTCAACGCCGCCGCCATGCAGTACGTGTCCGACTTCATCATCGACTGCACCGGCCTGGAGGCCGACATGCCGGAGCACCGCGTCCTCGACGACCTGCTGCGGCACGGCGGCGCCCGGCCCAACAAGGCCGGCCGGCTGAGCGTCGGCCAGAACTTCGAGGTGCTCGGCGCCGAGAGCGAGGGCGGCGTCCTGTACGCCTCCGGGGCCGCCACGGCCGGCAACCACTTCCTGGCCGTGGACAGTTTCCTCGGCATGCAGACCGCCGCGCTCGACATCGCCGCCGACCTGACCAGGCGCGGGTTCTGCAAGGGGCTCGGGCCGGTGCGGTCCACGGCCCAGTGGCTGCGGTGGGCGGGAAACAGGAGGCTCGCTTGATCCCGACGCTGGCCGGGCGGCTGCAGACCCGGCTGTTCACGCTGGCCACCGTGGGGGCGGCGCTGACCGCGCTGATCACCCTGGTGCTGCCGATGTCCTTCCGGGACGCCTTCCTCGTGCTGCTGGCCGTCGCCGTCGTGGGCGTCGGGTGGGAGCTGCTGTACCACCTGCTCATGCAGTTCCGCTGGGACAAGGACTGGCCGACGCTGTTCGGGCTGGTCACGGCCGTGCCCGAGGGGCTGCTGATGTGGGTGCTGCTGGACGGCGGGCTCGTCCCCGGCGTCGCCGGCCCGGTCAGGGCGTGGGCGTTCGCGGTGATGTTCGCCTTCGTCTGGCTCGGCCAGTGGTTGTTCGTGAACGGGCCGATGCGGGTGTTGTTCGTCGAATGGCGGCTGCGCGGCGGCCGCCTGCTCTGATCTCGGATCTGCGGTTCTGCTTACGGAGGGGCAATGGGGGGCGTCGAGCTGGCTCGACCGCTGTACTTCTGGCTCGGTTTCCTGGCCACGGTGGCCGGGGTCGTGCTGCATCTGCCGATGTACCTGCACGGCGCCGACATGCACTACCGCCTGGCGGGCATGCCGATGGACCTGCCGATGACGATCGGCATGGCGCTGATCGTGGCGGGGCTGGCGGTCACCGCGTACGGGCTGATCCCGCCCGGCGCGCTGACGGCCAGACCGGCCGCCGAGGTACGCGTCCGCGCGCTGGACGACGCGCGCATGCGCCCGGCGCACATCGGGCTGATCGTGGTCATGTCGGTCGCGGTGATCATCGACGCCATGAAGCCGATCACGCTCGGTTTCGTCGCGCCCGGCATGGCCAAGGAGTACGGCCTGAAGTCCGCGCTCAACCCGGCCGGCGAGCTGCCCGTGGCGCTGCTGCCGCTGGCCGGGCTCACCGGGACGGTGCTCGGCTCGCTGCTGTGGGGCTGGATGGGCGACAAGATCGGGCGCAAGCCGTCGATCCTGTTCGCCGGGGTGCTGTTCATCGGCACCGCGATCTGCGGCGTCATGCCGGACTTCGAGTGGAACCTGGCCATGTGCGTGGCCATGGGGCTGGGCGCGGGCGGCATGTTGCCGATCACGTTCTCGCTGCTGGCCGAGACGATCCCGCCGCGGCACAAGGGCTGGGTGATGGTGCTCATCGGCGGCAACCTGGCGGTCGCCTACCTGGCGGCCAGCTGGTTGTCGGCGTCGCTGGCGCCGACGTTCTCCTGGCGGGTGCTGTGGCTGGTGGGGCTGCCGACCGGCGTGTTCCTCATCCTGCTCAACCGCTTCATCCCGGAGTCGCCGCGCTTCCTGCTCGCGCACGGCCGCGACGCCGAGGCCCGCGCCGTCCTGGCCAGGTACGGCGCGGCCGCCACCGCCGAGGAGGCCACCGCCGGCGTCGAGCGGGTGGAGGACGAGCACGCGGGCGGCTACTCGCGGCTGTTCCGCCGCCCCTTCACCGGGCTGACGGTGGCCGTCGTGGTCCTCGGGCTGAGCATCGGCCTGGTCACCTACGGCTTCCAGCTGTGGATCCCGTCCAACCTGCAGAAGCTGGGCCTCGACCAGCAGACGGCCGACCGGGCGCTGCGCGACTCGACGCTGCTGGGCCTGCCGCTGATCTTCATCTCGGCCGCCATGTACGGCCTGTGGAGCGCGAAGAAGACGATCGTCACGCTGTCGGCGCTGGTCGGCGTGGCGCTGGCGGTGCTGGCCTTCTCCGGCGAGACGCTGGCGCACGACCGTACCTGGCTCTACCTGCTGCTGGCCGGGCCGATCGTGGGGACGGCGACGATCGCCGCGGTGCTGGCCGCCTACAGCTCGGAGATTTATCCGACCCGGGTGCGCTCGCGCGGCTCCGGGCTGTCGGCGGGCATGGGCAAGGCCGGCGGCGTGGCCGTGACCGCCGTGCTCGTGGCCGGGGCGGCGGCGCCGTCGATCGGCACGACCGCGCTGCTCGGGGCGGTCCCGCTCGTCCTGGCGGTGGTGGCGGTGCTGGCGTTCGGGGTCGAGCCGGCGAAGGACGCGGCCGGCGACCCGGCCACGCCCGCCGCCGCCTCGACAGGGGCCTCGACAGGGGCCTGAGGGCGCCCCGGCGTTCACCGGGGCCTGACGCCCGGGGCGCCCGGTCGTTCACGGGACGCGCGCCACCACGCCGTACGTGCCCGACGAGCTCGGCCGGCCGGAGCAGGCGGCGCCGTGGTCGTCGGGCCGCCACTCCGGGACCCACACCAGCCCCGGATCGACCAGCACCAGCCCGTCGAGCAGGGCCTCCATCTCCTGCCTGCCGCGGATCGCGTGACCGGGCAGCGTCATCGCCAGCAGGTCACGGACCGCCGGCAGCAGCTCGCCCGGCACGCCGTCGAAGGTGGTCTGCAACAGCGACAGGTAGCTGCCGTCGGACGCCGCCCGGCGGACCCGCTCGATCACGTGGTGGGCGTGCTCGTCGTCGGCCAGGCTGTGGGTGGACAGCAGCAGCACGGCCACGGGACGGTCCCAGTCGAGGAAGGCGCACACCACCCGGTCGCCGAGGATCGCGTCGATCTCGCGCACGTCGCCCTCGACCACGCGGACCAGATCGGTGCCCGGCTCGATGGTGGCCCGCGCGCCGGCCAGCACCATCGGGTCGTTCTCCACATAGACCATCCGGGCGGGCGCAACTCCGGGGCCGCCGCGGCAGCCCGCGGCCACGTCGTGCAACCGGCCGCCCGGGGGCAGGCCGCTGGGCACGCCGCTGCCCACGACGACGAACTGGTCCACGCCTTCGGCCGCCAGATGCCGGACCACGCGCACCAGGAACTGCAGCACGGCCCGCGCGGCGGTGGTCGTCACGGACGCGGCCTGGTCATATCGGCGTACCAGATCGCGGTCGGCCGAGAAGTTGTTCTTCCCGCCCGCGGCCGCGTCGAGCACCCGGGTGGTCATGGCTCGGGTCATCTCCAGCTTCGCCAAATTACGGATGGCACGCTGACGCATTGAGTGTTGCCCCTTTCCCCTCGCCCACTATCTCGGGAAAAGCCGGTCCTTTCGGACCCCACTCGATGACCCAGAGCTTATGATCCTCGTTACGCGCCGGAAGACAACAGGAAAAGCATGAATTCTGCGGAAATATGCCTTACCTGAATGGGGCCGGCCGGAGATCATTTCCCTGTCGCGCGCGACAGGCGTTCGCGGTGGGACTCCAGCACCTCGTACGTCTCCTCGCGGGTGGTGGTCGTCACCGACAACTTCGTGAACGCCTGGTGGTAGGTCTCGACCGCGGCGACGTCGGTGATCAGCTCGTCGGCCTCGACGCCGTGGGCGCAGGCGACGTCGGGCTCGAACGCCTCGGCGAAGCGCCACAGCGTGAACGGGCCGGTGCGGGGCACGTACGCCGGGTCGTCGATCGGCACGACGTGCAGCGAGACGTTGGGCCGCTTGGCGTGGTCGAGCAGCAGGTCGAGCTGGCGGAGCTGGGCGTGCGGGCCGACGATCGAGCGCAGCAGCACGGCCTCGTCGATCACCGCCCACAACACCGTGTCACCGGCCCCGGCCAGCGCCTCCTGGCGGGCCATGACCAGCGCCAGGGCCTCCTCCACCGACGCCTGGCCGAGCGTGGCCGGCCCGGCCACGGTGATCGCGGCCCGCGCGTAGTCCTCGGTCTGCAACATCGGCGGCACGAACTGCGGATGGTACGTGCGGATCACCGTGGCCCGCTGCTCCAGCGCGTAGGCCGTGGCCAGCCAGACGGGCACCGACTGGGCGTCGTACCAGGCGGCCTCGCGCTCGCCCCTGGCCAGCGAGAGCACGTACTCGCGGACGGGCGGGGCGGTGACGCCGTAGAGGCCGAGCAGGCGCTCGACCGTGATCGGCGTGGGCGCGAGACGGCCCTCCTCGATCGCGGGGATCGCGGCCGCGCCCTTGCCGAGCGAGCCCTCGACCTGCTCGACCGAGAGCCGCACGCCCATGCGCAGGCCGTGCAGCCGCTTGCCGAGCGCGCGGCGCTGTGAGTCGTTGAGCGGCGTGGCGGCCTCAGGGATCTCGGCGGCCGGCTCCGGCTCGCCCGGCAGCCCCTCGGCCCGGCGCGCCAGCTCCACCACGCCGCGCAGCACGGCCAGCGACCCCTCCGACAACCCGGAGGCCGACAGGCCGATCGCGGCCGCCCGCAGTTGCAGGTCCTCGACCGCGCCGGACTCGTAGTGGTCGTCGCCCACCAGCCAGCCCACGCTCACCTGGAGGCAGGCGGCCAGCGCCCGCAGCACCTGGAGGGTGGGGTTGGTCTGCTTGCCGGTGCGCAGCTGGCTGACGTAGGCGCGCGTGATGGGTATGCCCGCCTCGGTGAGGGCGGAGGCGACCTGGGCGCCCGTGAAGCCGCGCTTGGTCAGCGCGAGATCGAGCCGTTCGGCGAAGTTCGCCACGGCGCACCTCCTACCGCCCGTGAACTTTTCCCAGCCTAAGGTACGAGACCCCCACTGTCCCCTGCCACGCGAGCCAGCTCTGCCCGGCGGGTAGGTATCAACTTATTCGCAAAGTGTGAGTTGACATAGCCCCTCTTTCCAGCACAGTATCGGAGCGCGTGGTAACTGTGGCTTAACAGCCCGGACGATTCGCAAGAGTCTCCGGCAAGGAGGTGGCCGGACGTGACCATGGACTCCCTCGACGGCTCACGCTTCCTGGAGGATCCGGTCTCCCGGGGGCAGCAGCAGGTCGTCCGGCGCATCTGCGCGCGGGTCGCCGGCCCGCTGACGAGCCGCGACGTCCAGGTCGCCGAGCTGCCGCTGGGCGGGGTCGAGATCTGGCTGGACAGCCCCCGTCACCGCTGGCGTCTGCACCACCGCATGGCCCGCGAGCTGCGGCTGGCCGGCTGGCACACCGAGCCGGGACCCGACCGGCTGCTGCTGCTCGGCTGGAGCGCGGTCTGCCTGGGCCACCGCGCCAGGATGCTGGGCGCGGCCCTGTCCGGACGGCTGTCCCACTTCGACCGCACGTCGTTCGCGGCCGTCATGATCGCCACCCGGCTGCGGCACGAAGGGCTGCCCGCCGCCGAGCTGCCCGCCGCGGTGGTCGAGCGCTGCCGCGACGCGCTGCGCTGGCCCGCCCGGCTGGCCGACCTCGACGGGCTCGAACGCCGGTCGTCGCTGGAACCCATCAGGCTCAGGCTGGCCCAGGTGGCCGGGCTGGAGTCGACGGTGAGCCGGCGCTGCGCCGAGCACCTCGCGCTGGCCGCCAGGGTCGCGCGCACGGTGGCCGGCACCGCGCCGCCCGCCCGCTCGCGCGCCTCGGGGCCGCGCGCGGGGCTGACCGAGCGCATGGTCTGCGTCAGCGTGCCCAACAGGGCCGCCGCCGCGCTCGACCCGGAGGCGGCGCGATGACGCCGCTTCCCCTCCCCCGCCGGGCCTGGCCGCCCACCGGCCCGCCCGCACCGCCCGCGCCGCGCGCGGCCGTGCCGGCGGCCCTCATGCGGCCGGCTCCGGCGCTACCCCATCCCTCCGGCACCGTGCGTCACGTGCCCGACAAAGTCGGCACGGTGCTGTCGGCCGGCGCGGTAGCGGCTGGCGTGCCGGCCAAACCAAGGGGTAGTGCCTGGGGCCGGCTTTCCTCGCGGCCGTCCGCCCGTGATCGGGCGGCGGCCTCCCCGACCGGGGAGGCGGGCCCGCCCGGCCCCCCGGCCGGCGCCACCGGCACGGCGGCGACGCCGGGCGGGACGATCGGCGTGACGGGCGCCACGGCTCTGATCGACCGCCCCCTCAGGGGGCCGGCGCCCGCGCGGGCCCCCGTGCCGGTGGCCATGACGTCAGCGGGCCGCGCCCGGCCCGCGTCACCCGGATCCGCGACCGACAGGAGTGAGCATGCTTACCGACGAGGTGTCCAGGCGGCAGCCGCACGAGGTGCACGCCCGGGGCGCACGGCCCCAGCCCGCCGAGCCGAGGGGCGAGGGCCGGGACGAGCCGTCGCGGGCCGAGGCCCCGGCGCGCACCGTCCACCGGCTGCGCCGGATCCGGCAGGTGTCCGTGCAGGCGATCGGCGAGATCGACCAGGCGCTGGCCTGACCGTCATGCGGACGGTCCCCGACCCGGAAGGTACGAGATGAGCCGCGGCAGGGTGGGCGTGATCGTCGCCCCCGCCAATCCCTCGGCGGAGCCCGAGCTGACCCGCCTGCTCGGCTCACGCGCCGACATGCACGTCACCCGTTTCCCCGTGCACCGGGGCGTGTCGCTCGCCGAACGGCTGGAGAGCTACAACGAGGCCCTGCCCGGCATGGTCTGCGCGTTCGACGGCCTGCCGCTGGACGCCCTGGTCATGGCCTGCAGCGAGTCCCGCTACCTGCTGGGCCCCGACGATGACGCCGACCAGTGCGCGCGGCTGTCGGCCTCGACCGGCGTGCCGTTCGCCTCCTCCACGCAGGCCACCAGGGAGGCGGTGGAACACGTCGGCGTGAGCGACATCGTGCTGGTCTCGCCGTACCAGCCGTGGCTGACCGAGCTGGCCGAGCGCTTCTGGAAGACGGCGGGGCTCAACGTCACGCAGGTCGTCCAGGTGCGGGCGGCCAAGGGCGGCTACTCCTCCTACGCGGTCACCCCGGCCGAGCTGATCACCCAGGTCGAGCGGGCCGAGGTGCCCGGCGACGCGGTGCTGCTGTTCACCGGCACCGGCATGGCCACGCTGCCCGTGCTCGGGCCGCTCAGCGCCGGCAACGACCGCACGCTGCTCACGTCCAACCTCTGCACCGCCTGGTGGGCCCTGTCGCGGGCCATCGGCGAGCACGTCACGCTCAGCCGCGTGCCCTACCGCCGCCACATGGCGGAGCAGGGGAGGCGCCCCGCATGAACGGCGTGATCGTCGTCGGGGCCGGCCCGGCGGGGCTGACCGCGGCGCTCTCGCTGGCCCGGGCCGGGATCCCGGTCACCGTGCTGGAGCGGGAGAACGAGCTCGCCGGGCAGGCGCGGGCCTGCACCTTCCATCCGGCCACGCTCGACCTGCTCGACGAGCTGGGCGTGGCCTCGCAACTCGTCGCCAAGGGCCGCGTGGTCGACCGGGTGCAGTGGCGCGACCGGTCGGGCATCGTGCTGGCCGAGATGGGCATGAACCGGCTCAACGGCCTGACCAAGCACCCGTTCAGGATCCACGCCGACCAGGCCGCGCTCACCCCGCTGCTGCTCGCGGCCCTGAACGCCTACCCCGACGTCGACGTGCGCTTCGGCACCCGCGTCGACGGGGTCTCCGAGGGCGGCACCGGAATCCGGGTGCGCGTCGGCCAGACCTGGACGCGGGCCCGGTACATGATCGCCGCCGACGGCGGCCACAGCACGGTGCGCGGCTCGCTGGGGCTGCCCTTCCCCAGGTCGGCCTACCCGACGCAGGCGCTGCGGGTGTTCACCGACTCGCCGCTCGACCGGCTGCTGCCGAGCCTGGCGCCGCTCACCTACGTCCGCGACGTGCAGCAGTCGTGCACGCTGCTCGCGCTGCCCGACCACTGGCGGATCATCTTCAGGATCCCCTGCGACGCCACCGAGCCGCTGTCCTCGCCCAACGTCTCGATGCTGGTCCGCCGCGCCCTGCCGGGGGCGAGCGGGCCCATCCACGTGACCGGGGCCGACCGGTTCGGGCTGTCCAGGGGCGTGCTGACCTCCTACCGCTGCGGGCGGGTGCTGTTCGTCGGCGACGCCGCGCACCTGACCTCCACGGTCGGCGGCCTGAACATGAACGCCGGCATCCACGACGCCGTCGAGGCCGGCCAGGTGATCGCGGCCGTGCTCGGCGGTTTCGCGCCGCCCACCGCGCTGGAGGCGTGGGCGTGGCGGCGGCGGGCCGTGCTGCTGCAGCGGGTGATGCCGCGCGGCGAGACGCGGCCGGCCGGCGTGCGCGAGCGCGACAGCGCCCGGCTGGCCGCGGCGATGGCCGGACTGCGGGCCATCGCCGGCGACCCGGAGGCCACGCGGGCCTATCTCGCGCAGGCCTCGCTGCTCGACACCGTTCCCGGCTCCGCCGGTGGGGCCCGGCCCGTCTGACACCGCTGAGGAGGTGCGACACCGCATGTGGCGAACGCTCTCGGACGAAGCGCGCCAGGCCATCCGCGAGCTGTGCGACACGCACGGCTCCCGCCTCTACGACTACTGCCGCACCGAACTGGCCGCGGGCGACGCCGAGCAGGCGACCGCCGGCGCGCTGGTGTCGGCCCACCTCTACGCGGACCGGCTGCGCGACCCCGCGCTGCACCGGCCCTGGCTCTACGCCCTGGCCCGCGCCCACCGCGCGTTCGTGGCCAAGCCGGCCAGCATCGGCTCGTGGTCGCGGCCGGGGCGGATGTCGGAGCTGCTGCCCGAGGCGCTGCTCTCCCTCGACCGCCCGCTGCGCGAGCTGCTCGACCTGTCCCTGCGCCACGGCCTGTCCGACGCCGAGCTGGCCACCGTCTTCAGCCTGGGCCAGGACGAGGTCAGCGCCGTGGTGGCGCGGGCGGCCGACGCGCTGGAGGGCTGGTTCGCCGCGATCATCGCCGCGCGCGGCCGTACGGGATGTCCTGATCTGACCACGCGGGTGGCGGCCTGGGTCACCTCGCCGGGCCGACGGGCCCGCGCCCGGATCAGCCGGCACATCCAGGGCTGCGCCGCCTGCCGGGCCGCGCCCCGCACCATGTCGGCCGCCACGCTGCTGCGCCGGCTGCCGATCGCGGAGCTGCCCGGCACATTGACCAACCGGCTCGCCTCGGCGCAGCCGCTGCCCGGAGAGGGACCCCTCTGGCGGGCGGACGGCTTCCCCGTGCTGGCACGCACCCTGGTGGAGCCGCTCGCGGCCCCGCCGGGCGTGGGGGCGAGGCCGATGCCCCCGGTCGCCGACCCCACGACGGCGACACCGGGAAACCCCTGGTCGGCGGCGGGCGCGGCCGCCGCCGACCAGGAGCCCCCGGGGCGGGCGGCACGCGGGCGGCACCCGTTCACGCCGACGGGCCGCGCCCGGTCCCTCCGCGGCGGCTCCCCGGGCGACAAGCTCGTCTACGACAACCGCGCCGAAGGCGGCCTCAGCGGCACCGTGGTCGGTGGCCCGGTCGGTGGCCCGGTGAACAGCCCCGTCACCGGCCCCTTGAGCGCGCCGGTCGGCGGTGAGGCCGGTGGCGGTGACGGCGCCGCCGCCCCGCCCGGCGCGATGATCATCCGGTACGGCGGCATCGGCTGGAACGGCGAGCCGGGCGGCCTCGACCGGCTCGACGGCGAGGCGGCCTGGCAGGAGTTCTGGCGGGAGCAGCCGGCGGAGCCCGAGGAGGAGACCGAGGCCCCGATCCGCACGGTGGCCAGGCTGGGCCTGCTGCTGGGCGTCGGACTGCTGGTCGTGGGCCTGGTGTGGGCCGTGCTCAACGCGCGCGCGCATCCCGCGGTGGTCACCAGGGCGGCGGCGCAGGCGGCCGTCCCGGCCGAGACGCCCATCCGCTGGACGGCCGCGATCGGCCCGGCCGCCGGGTCCGCCCTGTCGTCCCAGGACCGGAAGGCCGACCTGCCGAAACCGGCGGCGCCCACGGCCCGGGTGTCGCCCCGGTCGGCGTGGCTGGGGTCCGGGCGGGCCGGGGCGTTCTCGCTGGCGTGCACCGGGACGTGCCGGGTCGTCTCGGCCACCGGCACGCGCGGCATCGTCGTCGACGGCACGACGTTCCGCGTCCTGGACCCGCGTTCGCGGCCCGGCTGCCCGGGCGGGCCCGACGTGCGGCGCGGCCGGATCACCATCGTCTGGACGGGCCGCGCCACCGGCGACGGCCTGCGCACCGGCGGCACGGCGACCGCCGGCGGCACGCTCACCCTGAAGGTGGGCTGGACCGTCGCCAGGGACAAGGGCGTGCGGCGGCTCGACGCCGGCGGCGTGCGCTGGAGCAACTGCCGATGAGGCCCCGGACCGGCCGGGGCCCCACGCGCGATCAGAAGAACCGGAACCCGGGCTCGGGCTCGGGCAGGTCGAGCTGCCGCGGCCCCCTGAACGTCGCGCTGTCCTTGGGCACGTCGGCCAGCGGCGTCCCGAGCACGAACGGCACGGACACGCTGCTCCTGGTCAGGTCGACGGTGACGGTCGCGCCGGTGCCCTCCTCACTGGTGTAGGTGGTGTCGGTCCCGGCCAGCACCAGGCCGATCCGGTGGCCCTTCCTGAAGGTGTAGTCCTGCGGCAGCGTCTGCCACCTGACCGTCCCGTACGTGCCGACGGGCAGCGGCTGGGCCTGGCTCAGCGAGTCGCGGTTCTGGACGTCGATCCAGCCGCGAGCGACGATCTCCAGCGGCCGGGTGGCCACGTTCGTGGTGACCTTCTTGTAGCAGGCGTCGTCGGCCGCGGTGCTCTCGCCGTGGCAGTCCTCCTCGGTGAGCGTGGTGACGCCCTGGCCGCGCCGCCAGTCGACGCGGGTGTCCTCGCCGAAGTCGACGAGCAGGGCGGTCAGGTTGGCGGTGGGCTTGTCGAGCTTGACCCGCAGGTCGGCGGTGGGGGTGCCGGACAGGCGCAGGTCGAGCGGGAGCGCGCCGGTGGTGAAGGCGGCGCGGCCCGGCTTGGCCGTGCCGACGTCGGCCACCATCTCGGTCTCGCTCAGCGCGAGGTCGGTGAAGGTGGCGGTGCTGGTGCCGCGGGCCTTGAGCAGGCCGAGCGAGCCGTCGGCGGCGGGCCGCAGCACGGCCTTGAGCGCGTACGGGGCCGGCCAGTCGCGCTGGGTGGTCCACTGCGCCGGGCCGAGCTGCACGTCGGCGCGGGGCTCGTCGGTGATCCCGTTGCGGACGCCGTGCAGCCAGTAGTCGAACCAGCGGTGCAGGGTGTCCACCCACAGGTCCCTGCGGCCTTCGAAGTCGAACGGGTCCACGTGCTGGTACTGGCCGACCCAGATCTTGCGCGGCACGTTCCGCTGGGCCAGGGCCTGCCACCAGGCGGAGAAGTTGTCCGGCCGGACGTTGAGGTCGTTGACCGTGTGCACGACGAAGACGCTGGCCTTGACCTTCGAGGCGTCGCCGAGCAGGCCCTTGAGGTAGTCGCGTTCGTTCCAGAAGGCGTTGTAGTTCCCGGTGTCGTCGCCGTCCTCGGCGTCCATGCGGTCGCGGACGGCCTGGCACTTGGCCTCGGGGTCGGTGTCGACGTAGTTGGTCAGCCAGGAGGCGTAGTCGTAGTTGTAGACCACGCCGTTCGAGCGCTGGTACTTGTACCAGGAGCTGATGGCCGAGATGGGGACGATCGTCTTCAGGCCCTCGACGCCGGTGGCGGCCACGGCGTTGGCCAGCGTGCCGTCGTAGGACTTGCCGATCATGGCGGCGGCGCCGGTGGTCCAGTCGGCCACGGCGGGGGTGCCGTCGGCCCTGACCGCCTTGGCGCGGCCGTTCAGCCAGTCGATGACCGCCTTGCCGCCCAGCACGTCGGCCTTGCCGCCCATGTCGGGGCAGCCGTCGGACCTGGTGGTGCCGAGCATGTCCACGTTGAGCACGGCGTAGCCGCGCGGGACGAAGTAGTTGTCGTAGAACAGGGGGAATTTGGTGACATTTCCGGAGGCGTCGTACTGCTTGCGCTCCCCCTCGTTCCCGCGCCCGGAGTTGTCGTAGTACGGACTCTCGTCGATGATCACGGGCACCTTCAGGCCCGGACCGGACTCCTTGGGACGGATGATGTCCACCCTGACCCGGTCGAGCGCGCCGTCGAGGTCGCTGTCCACGGTGGACTCGACGTACACGTGCTCGCGGACGGCGTCGGCGTAGGAGAAGACCGGCTGCGTCCGGCCGTCCTTGACGGTGATCGTGGGTCCGGCAGCGGCTTGTGCCGGGGTCGCGATCGCCAGGGTGAGGGCGACCGCGAAGAGGGCCGGGCGTAATTGTGACACGCGTGACCTCCGTGACAAGTGTCGTAATTTCCCCCGCAATGTCTCACCCGCCCAGAAAGCTGACAAGATCCCACCTATGGAGGCACAGGACCGGATCCGGGGCTGCCTGCTCGGCGGCGCGATCGGCGACGCCCTCGGCGCGCCCATCGAGTTCGAGTCGTTGCGGGAGATCCGCCGGCAGCACGGCCAGGACGGCGTCACCGGCTACGTCACCACCTGGCGGGGCAGGCGCGCGCTCGTCACCGACGACACCCAGATGACCCTTTTCACCGTCGAGGCGCTGACCCGCGACCGCACGCCCGGCGAGGTGCGGCAGGCGTACCTGCGCTGGCTCGACACCCAGGAGCACCAGGCTCCGCCGCCCGCCGACCGGCCGCACCGGACCGGCGCGCTGCGCGAGGAGGGCTGGCTGTACTCCCGGCGGGCCCCGGGCAACGCCTGCCTGTCCGGGCTGCGGCGGCCCTTCCCCGGCCCGTCGCCGTCCGGCGCGCCCGGCCCGGTGAACCCGGACTCCAAGGGCTGCGGCACCGTCATGCGCTCGGCGCCGTTCGGGCTGCTCGCGCCGTACGACGCGGACGCCGCGTTCGAGCTGGCGGCGGTCTGCGCGCAGATCACCCACGGCCATCCCACCGGCTACCTGGCCGCGGGCGCGTTCGCCGCGATCGTCGCCCGCCTGATGGCCGGCGAGCCGCTGGCGGCCGCCGTCGGCCACGCCCTCGATCTGCTCGCCGGTCGTCCGGGGCACGAGGAGACGTCCGGCGCCCTGCGCGCGGCGCTCGACCTGGCCGGGTCCGGCCCGCACTCCCCCGAGCGGGTCGAGACGCTGGGCGGCGCGTGGGTGGCCGAGGAGGCGCTGGCCATCGGCGTCTACTGCGCCCTGGCCGAGCCCTCGCCCGAGCGGGCGCTGCTGCTGTCGGTCAACCACTCCGGCGACAGCGACTCCACCGGCTCGGTCTGCGGCAACCTGGTGGGCGCGCTGCGCGGCGCGGACGCGCTCCCGGCCGCCTGGGTGACACCGCTGGAGGGCCGCGAGACGATCGAGCGCCTGGCCGCCGCGCTCCTCTAGGCTGGAGGCTCACCGGGACGGAAGAGATCGCATGCGAAACGTCGCGCGGACCTCGCTCGTCGATGCCGCCATCGAGGAGCTCCGCAGGGAGATCACCAGTGGGGTGTGGCCGGTCGGGACGAAGATCCCGTCCGAGAGCCGGCTCGCCGAGAGCCTCGGCATGAGCCGGTTGTCGGTGCGCGAGGCGGTGCGGGTGCTGGCCCACGCCGGGCTGCTGCAGACCAGGCAGGGCGACGGCACGTACGTCACCGCCACCGACGAGTCGCAGGTGGCGCTGCGCCGGCGGCTCGACCGGGCGGCCGCCATGGACATCATCGACGTGCGCCGCGGGCTCGACCTGGTGGCCGCCCGGCTGGCGGCGGTCAAGCGCACCGGCGACGACGTGGCCGCGATGCGCGAGGCGCTGGCCCGCCGCGGGTCCGCCGCGCGCGCGGGCGACCTCGACGGGTTCGCCGACGCCGACGCCGACTTCCACCTGCTGGTGGCCGACGCCGCGCAGAACCCGCTGCTGGCCGACCTCTACCGCAGCATGCGCGACGCGCTGCGCGACAGCGTCCGGGACAAGGAGCAGGCGGCGCTGGCGCCCGACCCGTCGCACGACGACCTGCTGGCCGCGATCGAGGCGGGCGACGCGGCCAGGGCGGTCGAGGTCTCGGTCGCCATCCTCGACGCCCAGGAACGCGAGCTGTGACCCGCCCGCCGGGTCAGCGGGCGATCAGCACGGCGAGCCCGGCGGCCGGGCCGAGCAGGATCGAGGCGGCGGCGCACACCTGCGCGACCGGGCTCGACGCGGCGGGCGCCGCCGGGCCCTCCGCGGCGAAGACCGGGCGGATCCAGCGCAGGTAGTAGAACAGGCTCGCGACGGTGTTGCCGGCGGCGACCACCGCGAGCCAGGCGTACCCGCCGTCCCAGGCCGCCGCGAACATCAGCAGCTTGCCGGCGAAGACCGCGGTCGGCGGCGTCCCGACCAGGCCGAGCAGGCACACCACGAGCGCGAACGCCGTCCAGGGCGAGCGGCGGCCGAGCCCCGCGTAGTCGGCCAGCCGCTCGGCCCCGGTGGCGACCACGACGGCGAACGCGCCCAGGTTCGTGACCGCGTAGGCGGCCAGGTAGACCAGCAGGGCGGGCGCGGCCAGGGCGGTGCGGCCGGCCACCGCGACCGGGACCAGCAGGTAACCGGCCTGGCTGACCGTCGAGTACGCCAGCAGCCGCCGTACGTTCTCCTGCTGGAAGGCGGCCAGGTTGCCCAGCGTCATCGTGCCGGCGGCCAGCACCGCGAGCAGCGCGGGCTCGTCCAGCACCGTCGTCGCCAGCCGGTACAGCGCCACCAGCGCCCCGATCTTGGGCACCGTGGTCACGAACGCGGCCACCGGCGCCGACGTGCCCTCGGTGACGTCGGGCACCCAGAAGTGCGCGGGCGCTCCCCCGGCCTTGAACAGCGGCCCGGCCAGCAGCAGCACCGCGCCCACCGCCGGGGCGCGCGCGGCGGGGTAGGCGGTGGCGCCGGACCAGCCGTACACGACGGTGGCCCCGGCCAGCATGAGCACGCCGAGGAAGGCGCCCATCAGGTAGTACTTGAGCGCCGCCTCGGTGCCGGACGCGTCCTTGGCGAACCCCGCCAGCGCGTACGCCGGGACGCTCGCCAGCAGGTACGCCGCCACCAGCACGAGCAGGTCGTCCGCCCCCGCCATGAGCACGGCCCCCAGCGCCGCCAGCACCATCAGCGTGTACAGCTCGGTCTCCCTGCCGTCCCCCCTGACCCGGCCGGTCGCCAGCCACACGGCCAGCAGGGTGGCCAGGCAGACGGTCAGCCGGGCGGCTCCGGTCGGCGGATCGACGGCGTAGGCGTCGAAGGCCAGGACGGCGGGGCGCGGCAGGGCGGCGGCGCTCGCCGCGGCGGCCCCGGCGAGCGCCGCCATGCACACCCTGGCGGCGACGCGCTGCCGCCCGCGGGCCACGAACAGCCCCACGACCAGCGCCGTCACCGCGCCCAGCAGCATCAGAACCTCGGGCAGCATCGCGGTCACCGCCGCGCCGCCGTGAGGTGCGCTCATCGGCCCGCCAGGGCGACGACGGCGCGGGCGGCGGGCTCGATCAGGTCCAGCAGCGGACGCGGCGCCAGGCCGATGACCAGCGACAGCACGAGCAGCGGGGCGATCGCGCCCAGCTCGCGCGGCCGCACGTCGGTGACCCGCGGCGTCAGCTCGCCCGGCTCGCCGAGGAACGCGCGTTGCAGCGCCCGCAGGAACAGCGCCGCGGTGATCAGGATGCCGGTCACGGAGAGCGCGCCCGCCACCACGGCCCCCGAGCCGATCACCCCGGTGAAGATCTGGAACTCGGCGATGAACCCGGACAGTCCGGGCAGTCCGAGCGAGGCGAACGCCGCCACCGCCGTGAGCCAGGCCAGCACGGGCGCGCGTCCGGCGATGCCGCCGTAGCGGCCGAGGGCGTAGCCGCCCGCGCGGTCCCACAGCACGCCGGTGATCAGGAACAGCGCGCCGGTGACCAGGCCGTGGCTGACCATCTGGGTGACCGCGCCGCTCACCGCCAGCTCCTTGGCCCGCGCAGGGCCGCCGGCCAGCCCGGCGGCGCCCAGGGCGAGCACGACGTAGCCCATGTGGTTGACCGAGGTGTAGGCGACGAGCCGTTTGAGGTTCTCCTGGGCGAGCGCCACCAGGGCGCCGTACAGGACGCTGACCAGGCCGATCACGATGACCAGCCAGGCGTACGCGCGCCACGGGCCGGGCAGCAGCGGCACGGCGATGCGGGCCAGCCCGTACGCGCCCATCTTGAGCAGCACCCCGGCGAGGATGGCCGACCCGGCGGCCGGGGCGTCGGTGTGCGCGGGCGGCAGCCAGGTGTGCACGGGCACGACCGGCGTCTTGACCCCCAGGCCGATCCCGATTGCGAGCAGCACGGCCGCGCCCGCGTCCGGCGGGCGGCGGGTGAGGTCGGCCAGGTCGAACGTGTGCGGGTCGGCGGCCAGGTAGAGGCCGATGAAGCCGAGCAGCAGCGCCAGCGAGCCCAGGAAGGTGTAGAGGAAGAACGTCAGCGCGGACCTGGCCCGGTCGCCGTGCCCCCAGCCGACGATCACGAAGTACATGCCGACGATGGACAGGTCGAAGAAGACGAAGAACAGCAGCAGGTCGAGCGCCGCGAACAGCCCGGTGGAGACCGTCTGCAGGAACAGGAACAGCGCCGCGTGCGCCTTGGGCCTGCTCGGCTCGCCCAGCGAGTGGACGGCGCAGAGCAGGAACAGCACCGCGGTCATGGCGATCAGCGGGAGCGACAGGCCGTCCACGCCGACGTGGTAGCCGGCCCCCGCCGTCGGGATCCAGCGCAGCCTGGTCTCGTACGCCAGGCCGCCTCCGTACCCGGTCCACAGGGCGACGACCAGGGCGAGGTCGGCGGCGGACGCGGCCACCCAGATCAGGCCGGCCGCGCGCGCCGTGACGCCGGGCAGGACGAACAGGGCGGCGGCGGCCAGCGGCAGGAACACGACGACGTCGAGCACGCCTCACCTCACGATCGCGAACACGACGGCCAGCACGACCAGGGCGACGGCGGCCTGGGCGAAGTAGGTGTGGACCTGTCCGGTCTGGGGGCGTCTGGCCAGCCCGCCGAGGCGTCGTACCGCGCCGCCGGTCCGCTGGACGAGCCCGTCGAGCCCGGACTCCAGCGGGCTTCCGGCCAGCCGCGCGGCCCGCAGTCCCGCCCGCGCGACGGCCTCGACCGCGCCGTGCACGACCCGCTCGTCGAACCGGGCCGCCCACCGCGCCGCCCGCAGCAGCGGCCGCCACACCACGGCCCGCGCCGCCCGCTCCAGCCCCAGCCAGCCCCCGAACACCGCGCCCGCGTGCGGAAGCGCGGCGGTCCCTGGCCGCACCGCGATCGCGGCGGTCACCAGGGCGAGCGCCGGGACGCCGGACAGGGCCAGCTCGCCCGCCGTGAGGCCGGGCGCGCCCGGGTCGCCCACCAGCCGGGACCACCAGCCGTGCACCGCGGGCAGCCCGACGATCCCGAACCCGGCCGCGACCAGGGCGAGCACCGGCAGCGGCAGCAGCTCGGGCCAGGCCATCCGGCCCGTGGCCCGCCGCTCGCTCCCGGTGCCGGTCGCCGCGTCGGCGGGCCGCCAGACCGCGGCCAGCGCCTTCCCCGCGTACAGGGCGGCCACCAAACCGGCGGCGAAGGCCACCACGCGCGGTCCAGGTTGCGCGACCCCGCCCAGGACGGCGTCCTTGGTCACCCACAACGACAGCGGCGGCAACCCGGCCAGGGCCGCGGCCCCCACCCCGAACGCCACCCCCACCAGCGGGAACCGCCGGGCCGCACCGTGCAGCCCGGCCAGGTCCTTGGTGCCGAGCGCCGCCAGCCAGGCCCCCGCCGCGAGGAACAGCAGGCTCTTGACGGCGGCGTGCGCGACCAGGTGGGCCGTCCCGCCGGAGACCGCCGGCGCCCCCGCCGCCAGCACCATGAACCCGACCTGCGCGCAGGTCGAGGCGGCCAGGAGCTGTTTGAGGTCCCGCTGCGCCAGCGCGACCAGGCCGAGCAGCAGCGCGGTCACCGCGCCCGTCCAGGCCGCCACCGCCGCCGCCCAGCCGGTGGCCGCGAGCAGGGCGTGCAGCCGCAGCAGCAGGTACGCCCCCGCGACCACCATGGTCGCCGCGTGCAGGAACGCCGACACCGGGCTCGGGCCCGCCATCGCCCGCGACAGCCAGAACGCGAACGGCCCCTGCGCCGACTTGCCCAGCGCGGCCAGCACGATCCCGCCCGCCACCACGTCCCGCCACGGCGGCGGCAGCCCCGGCAGCCCGGTGAGCGCCAGGCCGCCGCCCGCGGCCAGGGTCGCGCCGCAGGCGACGTACAGGCCCAGGTCGCCGGCCCGGGTGGTGACGAAGGCGACGGCTCCGGACCGTACGCGCTCGCGGTCGCGCCAGCGGCAGCCGATCAGCGCGTACGACATCGCGCCCATGACCTCCCAGCCCATCAGCAGCAGGACGAGGTCCGTCGCGGTCACCGTGGCCAGCATCGCGCCCAGGAAGATCAGCATCAGCCCGTGGAAGCGCCCCGACCGCTGCTCCGCCGCCGCGAACACCAGCACGGCCAGCCCGACCGCCGCCACGGTGACCACCATGACCGCCGAGAGCCCGTCCACGGCCAGCCCTTCGCCGAGGATCAGCCGGGCGGTCGCCGAGGGCCTGGTCGCCGCCGCGTGCCCGGCCAGGCCGAGGGTGAGCGCGGCCGTGGCGACGGACAGGGCGGGGACGGCGCGGCGCACCGGGATCAGCAGCGCGCCGGCGGCGGCGGGCAGCGCGGGCAGCAGCCACAGGGACGGGCTCATCCCTTGAGGTCTCCGGCGGCGTCGGTCGTGTCCACGTCGCGGGCGCGGAAGACGGCCGTCGTGACGGCGAAGCCCATCGCCATCTCCAGCGCCATCACGGTGACCGCGACCAGCACGAGGACCTGGCCGTCCGCGGCGGCCGGGGCGACGTGATACCAGAAGGCGCCGGCCGCCGCGAGCACGCCGTTGATCATGAGTTCGAGGCCCATCATGAGCATGACGATCGACTGCTGGGACAGCACGCCGTACAGGCCGACGGCGAACAGGGCGGCGGCCAGCAGCAGGAAGGCCTGGAGGGTCACCGGTCGTACCGTCCGCGGTGGGTGGCCAGCAGCACGGCCGAGATCATGGTCGCCATGATGGCCACCCCGACGACCATCATGACCAGCATCTTCGGCCCCATCAGGGACAGGCCGAGCGCGTGCGTGGGGTCCGCCGGCGGGCGTCCGCGCCGGCTCGGCGGGCGGACGAGCAGCGCCCCGGCGGCCAGCAGGACGAACACCGTTCCGGCGACGGCCGCCGCGCCCCGCTGGTTGTGCACCATCTTCATCGGCATGAGCCCGGCCGGGTTCATCATGTACATGATCATGAAGACGGCCATGACCAGCATCTCCATGACCATCATGAGGACGACCAGCACCCCCAGGTACTCCAGGTCGATCAGCAGCAGCGTCCCGCCCACGGCCAGCAGCGAGACCAGCAGCGCGAACGTCGCCCGCGCCATCGAGTCCACCACGAAGACCGCCACCCCACCCGCCACCGCGACGACCGCCAGCGCCCAGAACGCCACGTTCACGGCAGCACCGCCACCGCGACGACCAGCAGCTGCACGAGCGTGACCGGGATCAGCACCACCCACGCGAACTGCACGAACCGGTCCATCCGCACGACCGGCACCCGGTGCCCGGCCAGCACCAGCACGGCCAGCACCGCCGCCGTCTTGACCGGCCCCCACACCCAGCCGGGCAGCACGGGCCCCGCCGCGCCACCGAGGAACAGCGGCACCGCCCCGGCCGCCGCCACGACCACCAGCGCATGGCGTCCGGCCAGGAAGACCAGCCGGTCGGGGCCGCCCAGCTCGCCCGGCACGCCGCCGCACACGTCCCGCCCGACCGGCTGCCCCATCGGCCCCCAGAACGCCATCGCCACCGCCGAGACGAGGTAGACCGCGAACGCGACCGGCATCCACACCACGAACCACAACCCGCGCTGCGCCGCCACGAGGTCGGCGAACCGCAACGACCCCGCCCCCACGCCCGCGGTGATCAGCACGAACATGTGCGGCAGCTCGTACGCCAGGCCCTGGGCCAGGAACCGGTAGCCGCCGACCAGCGGCCACACGGCGTTGACCCCCCACCCGACCAGCCACAGAGCCCCCCAGACGCACACCTCCATGGCGTTGAACCACACCACCCCCGCTCCCAGGTCCAGCACCGCCTCGCCGCCGACCGGCAGGACGACGGCGGCCAGCAGCGCGGCCACCGGCAACGCCACGACCCCGGCCCGGGTGAGCAGGACGTCGGCCCGGTCCGTGCGCCGCCGCTGCTGCACCACCAGCCGCGCCGCCTCCCTGAACGGCGCCACCGCCGCGGCCCGCCACGCCTTCCGACCATTGCCGAGCGCCGCGTCGAAGGCCGCCGCCCCCCACGTCAGCACCGCCATCCCCAGGGCCGTGCCTGCGGCCGTGCCCGCAGCCACCGGTTCACCCGTCCCTGGCCGCCGACGGCAGCCGGTCGAGGTCCGGATCGAGACCGGCCACGATCAGCCGTGCCACGGCGAGCTCGGCCCCGGTCAGCAGTCCGGGCAACAACGCCAGCACCTCGTCCACCGGGACGTCGCCGCCGTCCCCGGGTTCGGAGCGCGCTTCGGTCAGGGCGTCCACGTCCTCTTCGGTCAGGGCGTCCACGTCGTCGAGCCACCGGCGCGCACGATCCAGGGTGTCCCCGCGCAGCCGCTGTGGGGCGCCGGGGCCGAGGTCACCCGCGCCGCGCAACATCCACCGCAGCACCCATGACCGGCGCACCCGCCGCGTGAACCGGACGCAACGACGTCTTCCCCGCTCGTCCACGGCGCCCGCGAGCAGGCGGTCGCGCAGGCGCCGGGCGTCCGCCGCGGCGGCGGGCCATCCGGCCACGCCGAGCAGCCTGCCGAGGCCGTCCAGCCGGGCCGCCGCCGTCCGCCGCCGCGCCTCTTCCCGGCTCGCGTCCGGCTCCGGGGCCCAGAACGCGTCGCCCGTGCCGTCGGCCGGCAGGGTTCGCACGTGCGCCTCCTGGATGACGTCCCCTTGCAGGACGGTCTCCACCACCAGCCCCGCGGGCCAGTCCGCGAGCACGGGTCCCAGCGGCACGTGCAGCCGGTCCAGCTTCAGCCTGTCCCGGTCGGCCCCTCGGCCGGCCATGGGAGTGTCGTCCGCGGAGGTCCCTGCGGCCAGGACGCCGGCCTGCCGCCACTGGCCGGGTTCGTCCCCCAGCACGTGGACGGCGTCGTCCAGCGCGGCCACGACGTCGCCGGGCGGGACGTCCGGCGGCAGTTCCACCAGCGCCCTCGGCACCGGAACCGCCCTCCAGACCTCCCCTACGGCCGCCGCCAGCTCCGCCCCGGGACGCCCGCACACCACCATCAGGCTCGCCTCCGCCGCCGACGCCGCCACCGGCCAGCCACGACGGTCCGCCTCCGCCTCGACCAGCAGCCGCGCGCCCGTCCCGTACGGGCAGGCGACCAGGAGCACCCGGGGCCGCAGCGCCGCCTGCCGCAGCAGCCACCCCCTCAGGCCCACCGGAACGCCCCTTCCCGCCACGCGTACAGGACGCCGACCAGCAGCAGCCCCAGGAACGCGAACATCTCCACCACCGCCGGCAGCCCCACCTCGGCCACCACGAGGGCCCACGGGTACATGAAGACCATCTCCATGTCGAAGGCGAGGAAGACCAGCGTCACGGCGTACCACCGGACGTGGAAGCGGGACACCGCGTGCTCCCGCGGCCGCGCCCCGGACAGGAACGGCCCCACCCGCACGACTCCGCCGGGCGAAAGGGCGAGGGAGGCGAGGTACACCGCGGCGACCCCGGCGGCGAGCAGCGCCACGAGCCCCAGCACAGCGCCCACCGCTCTCACCTACCGCAGAGCCCCGAAGATCAGAATCACCTGCCCCTCACGGTAGCAACCGGAATCCGACTTGCCCGCGACCGACATCCCCCCTTACCAGCACGAACGCGGCCGGGCCGGCGATCGGAGGGTCAGTGCGCGAGGCCGAGAGAGGTGACCAGGTCGCGCATCTCGTCGTCGTAGACGGCGGCCGGGTCGTGGACGAGGGCCCGCAGGTGCCCGTAGATCTCCAGGGCGACGAGCCCGTGCATACGGCCCCACACCCGAAGCGTCACCGCGATGGCCGCCGGCGGCAGGTCCGGGAAGTCCTCCCGGACGTGGGCGACCAGGGCGGGGTCGAAGTCGGCCCAGGTGTAGGCGCCGCCCCCGGACGCGCACTCCCGGGCCGCCGGCCAGGCCGCGGCGACCAGCCCGACGAGGCCGGCGCAGGCACGCGCTTCGGCCTCCTTGCCCGGCCCTTCGTCGGGCGGACGGTAACCCGGCACGGGGTCGCCGTAGATCAGCCGGAAGCCCTCGGGGCTGGCCAGCGCCCACTCGCGCATGGCTCGGGCCCAGGCCAGGATCCGGCCGCCCGGATCGTGCTGCGGCACCGCGTCGCGGGCGGCCTCGGCCGCGTCGACGGCCGAGGTGTAGACGTCGCCGATGAGCGTCGTGACCAGGTCGTCGCGGGTGGGGAAGTAGCTGTAGATCGCACCGGCCGTCATGCCCATCTCGCGGGCGATCGCGCGCAGCGAGATGGCGTCGGGACCGCCGTCGGCCATGAGCTGCAGGGCGATCGTCTTGATCTCGGCGCTGGTCTGGGCGCGTAGCCGGTCCCGGCGGCTCGTCCTGGGGTCGCTCACGGTCGACAGTTTACACGGCATGCTGTTTACTGAACGGCGTGTAGTAATCGAACGCTGTGTTGGGAGTCAGCAGGTGAGCACCATCGATGTGATCCACGCCTACCTCGACGTCTGGAACGAGCCGGACGCCGCCGCCCGGCCGGCCCTGATGAGGTCCGTCCTCACCGAGGACTCGCTCTACGTCGATCCCGAGAACGCGGGCCTGCGCGGGCACGCCGAGCTGTCCGAGGTGATCGGCCGCGTCCGGAGCGGGCTCGGCGACCTCCGGTTCACCCTCGACACCGTGGTCGGCGTCCACCATGACCGGGCGTTGTTCCGCTGGCGGCTCGGCCCGGCCGTCACCGGCTACGACGTCGTGGAGTTCGACGGGGGCCGCATCCGCAGCATCGTCGGCTTCTTCGCCTGAGCCGCATCCGCGGCATCGACGGGTTCTTCGCCTGAGCCGCATCCGCGGCATCGACGGGTTGTTCGCGTGAGCCGCATCCGCCGGACCGCGGACCCGCCATCCATCGCGGCGCAAGCCGTGCGAACCACACCAGGAGCACTCATGTCCCTCTCGTCCGCCTCCCGGGCGCCGGTCACCGTCGTCGGCCTCGGGCTGATGGGCCAGGCGCTGGCCACGGCCTTCCTGGCGAACGGTCACCCGACCACCGTCTGGAACCGCTCGGCGGCCAAGGCCGGCGACCTCGTCGCCAAGGGAGCCGTCCTGGCCGGCTCCGTCACAAGCGCGGTCGAGGCGAGCCCGCTCGTCGTCGTCTGCGTCTCGGACCACGACGCCGTGCACGGGTTGCTGGCCCCGGTCGCCTCCTCGCTGGCCGGCCGCACCCTCGTCAACCTGACCACGGCGACCTCCGTCCAGGCCCGCGACACCGCGAGGTGGGCGGTCACGATCGGCAGCGCCTACCTCGACGGGGCGATCCTCGCCCACCCCCAGGCGATCGGCACCGCCGACGCCACGGTGCTGTACTCCGGCCCGGAGGCCGCCTTCGAGGAGCACCTGCCCACCTTGCGGGCGCTCGCCGAGACCGGGACCGTCCACCTCGGCGAGGACCACGCCCTGTCCGCCCTGTACGACATGTCCGTCCTGAGCGTCATGTGGGGCGTACTGAACGGCTTCCTCCAGGGCGCCGCCCTGCTGGGCGCCGCGAACGTCAAGGCGACGACCTTCGCGTCCCTGGCCACCACCGCCATCGGCGTGACGACCGGCTACGTCTCCGCCTACGCCCGGCAGATCGACGAGGGCCGGTATCCGGCCGCCGACGCCACCCTCGCCGTCCACCTGGGCGGGATGGAGCACCTGGCGCAGGAGAGCCGGGCGCTCGGCGTCAACACCGAGCTGCCGGACCTGTTCCTGGAGCTGGCCCGGCGCGCGGCGGCCGGCGGCCGTGCCGGCGACGGTTACGCGGCGATGATCGAACAGTTCCGCGAGCCCTCGGCCTGACGTCTCCCTCCGGCGGCGCCGGGGGCCTTCGGGCTAACCGCCGATGACGATGGTCTCCGTGGAGCCGTCCTCGTCGGGCGGGTCGTCGGCGGCGGCGTTCCGGCGCGCGCCGGACGGACGTCCCGGCGTGCCGCGAAGGCGGGGCAGGCGGGACGTCACGAGCGCCATCAGCGCGCCGGCCAGCGCCGCGGGCACCAGCAGGTACGCCGGAACCCCGCCACTCGGCACCTCTCCGGCCGGAACCCGCGCGGCCGCACTCCCAGCGGCCAAGGCCCCGCCTCCGGCCTGCGTCCCGGCCCCGCCTCCGGCCTGCGTCCCGGCCCCGCCTCCGGCCTGCACCTCGGCCTGCGTCCCGGTCGGCGCCCCGGCCAGAGTCCCGGTCGGCGCCCCGGCCTGCGTCCCGGTCGGCTCACCGGTTGGCTCGCCGGTCGGCACCGGCGTGCTCTTGCCCGGCGGGAAGCCCGGCGGCCGGACGGCGCCCCAGGGGTCCTTCCCGTCCCCGCCGAACGTCGCCACCTTGTCCGGCGGCACCGGGTCGGCCAGCAGCCGCCCGGGAACCGTGAGCGTCCCCACGGCGTAGGGCTCGAACCAGCCCTGGAGGCCCTCCACCCGCCACACCCCGTCCGGCACGGCCACCGACGTGGCGTAGTGTCCGGCCTCCGGCAGCGGGGTGCCGGGGAAGGTGACGGTCCTGCCGTCGGCCCGGGTGAGGCGCAGGCCGACGGGGTCCAGCTCGCCCGCGTAGGGATGCGTGCCGTGCTGCAGCACCCAGAACCCCACCGTGTACGTCTTCCCGCCCGCGAACGCCGCCGGCGGCGGATCGAGGTAGGTCACCGCCCACCCCCCGCGCGAGGAGGCGGACGCCGCCCCCACCCACCAGCCGGCCACCACCAGGACGACCAGCGCGGCGGCCGCCAGAGCAGCCGGTACGGCCACGTTTCTCTTCATCACGCACCTCCGACCTCCCTACACCGCCCGGCCCCGCCAGGTTCCGCCCGCGAACCGAAGAAGCGGCCGGGTGCGACAATTCCCGGCGCGGCGCGCACAATGGAGTCAGCACGAAGGAATCAGGGCGAGAATTCGGCGAGGAGCAAGGAGGCTTACGCCGTGTCCGCCACCGAAGGCGAATATCTGACCGCGATGCTCGACGTTCTGGTTTACGAGAACGTATTGGTCGCCTGGCGCCGCGCGCCGGGTGGTCATCTGATCGTCACGCACGAGGGCGAGGAGATCCGGCTGACGGCGCAGCAGGCAGGGATGTGGGCGCAGGGGGCGTTCGCGGTTTATCTGGCGTTGGTGGATCAGCGCCGTATCACTCCGCGCATCCCCGGTGACACCACAACGCAATAACACGCATCAGAACAAAAACCCATTTTTCCAGATTTGTCGCCACAGCGGCCGTGAAGAACCGTCCGGGCAGCCGGTCAAGCCGGTTTACGGGCGCGTCCGAGAATGTGCGGCAACCTGGGCGACAACGGCAACGGCCGGAAGGCGAACCGTTCGCGCTCCTCGACCACCAGCCCGCTGTCGATCATGGCACGCTCGGTGTCGCGGTTGAGGCGGCACCCGCCGGCCATCCGCCGCCACAGCGGCGTCACGAGGTCCTGCACCAGCGCGCCGGCGGCCCGCGAGGAGCGCACGTGCTCGTAGAACCGCACCTCGCCGCCGGGCCTGAGCACCCGGGACACCTCGCCGAGCACCGCGCGCTGGTCGGGCACCGAGCACAACACCAGCGAGAGCACCACGGCGTCGAAGGAGGCGTCGGCGAAGCGCAGGTCCGCGGCGTGCCCGGCGACCACGCTCACGGGCACCGGCGCGCCGGCCGCGGCCTGCCCGGCCAGCCTCCGCAGCCGGTCCTCCGGCTCGACGGCGACCACCTCGCGCACCCCCGCCGGGTAGTGCGCGAAGTTCAGCCCGTTGCCCGCGCCGACCTCCAGCACCCGCCCGGCCAGCCCGGCCAGCAGGCGCCGCCGGTGTTCGGCCGCCCCCCGCCGCTCCGACTCGGCGCTCATCCGCTCGTACGCCTCGGCGAAGCGGGGGTTCTGGAACCGCGTCAGGTCCTGCACGTCCTCCACGCTAACCGGCCCGCGCGCCCCGCGCGCATCGGTCACGACCGGACGAGCCGGGCGATGGCGTCGGCCGCCTCCTTGACCTTGGCCTCCGCCTCGGCCCCGCCCTTCTGCGCCGCCTCGACCACACAGTGCGCCATATGCTCCTCCAGCAGCGACAACGCGAACGACTGCAACGCGCTCGTCGTCGCCGAGACCTGCGTCAGGATGTCGATGCAGTACTTGTCGTCCTCGACCATGCGCTGGATGCCCCGCGCCTGGCCCTCGATCCGGCGCAGCCGCCGGAGGTGGTCCTGCTTGCCGTCGGTGTACCCGGCCATCTCCCGGTCCTCTCGCTCGCTACACCGACCGCAACACGGTACCCCCCTACCGTATTCCGGAGCGGGGCCGGTCAGCCGCCCTGGTTGTTCATGAAGCGCGAGATCAGCCACTGGCCGCCCTGGTGCGAGAGCATGAAGAGCTCGCGGTAGGTGGTGTCGCCCTGCTTGCTGGTCGCGCGCGCGAAGGCGTCCTGGGTGCCCGCGTTCCGCGTCTCGTCGATGGTGTGCGTGGCCGACTTCAGGTCGGCGCCGTCCTTGAGCAGCTTCTCGTAGAGGCTGCGGACGGCCTGCGAGCCCGTGGCCGTGGCCTGCCCGTCGAAGGCCACCACGGCGTCGCTGGTGAACGTCTTCACCACCGCGTCCACGTTGCCGGACTTCAGGGCGTCGAAGTAGTTCTGGACGGCGGCACGCGGCTGGGTGGCCGCCGTCATGGTGCCGGTCGGCGTGGCGGTCCCGGTCATGGTCTCGGTCGTGGTCGGCGACTCCATGCCGGTCTCGGTGGGCGTCATCATGGTCTCGGTCGGTGTGGCCGGGCTGGCCTCGCCCTTCATCGCCTGCGTGTTGCTCCCCGCGGAGCAGCCCGCGACCAGGACGACGGGAACGATCGCGGCCAGCAGGAGTGCCCTGCGCTCAGAAATCTTGCTCATGGCCGGGTTGATGCCCTCGCCGGTCGTTCCCGAATGCCCGGTTTAGGCACTCCGCACGACCCCTTTACCTCATGTCGGTATTACTCACGGTAACGCTTCACTGTCATTGGTGAGACCGGTCAGAGCTGTGATCGTTGCCGCCCCGAGACCGGGCGGGGAAGGGCCGCCTATAGCGTCCCTCCAGTGCGGCCAACACAGGCGAATCCGGAACCACTGCCCCAGCGTGAGGACGCCGAACGCTGTGCCAGCGTCCGGTCCGGACGGCGGTGCGTCCTTCCCGCGGCCCACCCCACCCCGCACGTCTACCCGCCCGTGGAGGCCCTCTAGCGACGTCTTCGCAGGTGAGGGGGCCGGCCCGCGGGGCAGGTGACCACGATGGACGAAGAGACGACCACCGTCACGCCCTGCGAGGACGGCCCGCTGCTGATCAGAGGCCCCTTCGAGCTGCTGACTCAGGACGGCGAGCCGATCGACCCGGGAAGGGCCACGGTCGCGCTGTGCCGGTGCGGCCGGTCGTCGACCAAGCCGTTCTGCGACGGCTCGCACAAGTCCGTCGGCTTCCAGGCGTCGAGCGAGCCCGACCCGCCGGCCGACTCCTGAGCCCGCGCGCGCAGCCACCGCGCCGAGTGGGCGGCCCGCGCGAGCCGTCCCCCCGCGTACGGCACGCCGCCCGCGCAGGCCGCCCCCACCGCCAGCCAGGAGCACACCGCCCGCTCCAGCACCCACACCGGCGCGAACAGCGAGGCGCCGGCCGGGAAGACCCGCCGCCCGCCGGCCCGCCGCCGTCCGGCCTCGGCCAGCGCGACGGCCGCCCCGGCGGCGGCCAGCAGCGGCAGCGGACGGCGCACCAGCGCGAGCGCGGGCAGCACCGCCAGGAAGCACGCCAGCCGCGCCGGCTGGGCGAGGTCGTCGTAGGCCTGCCGCACCCGCTGCGACCAGAACCGCCGCGCGTCGCACGGCAGCCTCCGGACGTACAGGCCGGGCGGGCGCAGCTCGCGTCCGCCGTGGGCGCGCACGGTGCGGACGAGCTCCAGGTTCTCGAACAGCACGTCGCCGTCGTAGCCGCCCATGGCCAGGAAGAACGACCGCCGGACGCCGAACGTGCCCGGATAGTCGGCGCCGAACGCGCGGTTGAGCAAGGTGCGGGCGGTGTCCCAGCGGGCGTGCCAGGGGGCGGGGTCGAAGTAGTTCTGCGGCCTGACCAGCTCGGCGCGGGCGAGCAGGGCGTGCATCTCGGCCAGCGCGGGCAGGTCGTAGCGCACGTCGTCGTCGGCGATCACGACCCGGTCGCCCGCGGCCAGCCGCAGCCCGGTCGTCACGCCGTTGACCTTGCCGTTGGCGAAGGACAGACCGGCCGCCGGGCTGACGTGCCGGACCAGGCAGCGCCAGCGGCGGGCGTGGCGGGCGTACAGCTCGGGCCGGCTGCCGTCGACCACGGTCACGCGTACGTGCGGCGCGAGGGCGCGCAGGTACTCGGTCAGCTCGTCGAGGCCGGAGTCGTCCTGCCAGCGCAGCGGGATCACGTAGTCCAGGTCGATCACGCGGGCACCTCCTGGTCGAGCAGCGAGGACGCGCCGCGCTCCCAGTGGCCCATGACGTGCTCGGCCCAGCGGCGTTCGAGGGCCAGGGCGCAGGCGGCGCCGTACAGGACGTCGCCGGTCAGGGCGGGGAAGGCGGCCGCGAACCCGCCGCACAGGTCGGCCGCGGCGATCTGCTCGTGCACGGCGTCGGCCTGCACGTGCTCCTCGTAGAACCGGGCCGCCGCCGCGTCGCCGCCGAGCCGGCGCAGGCCCGCGGCGTAGCGGCGGTTGGGCAGCGACGAGGTCATCTCGATCGCGGCCAGATGGCCGACCAGCGCGCCGCGCAGCCGCCGGTGCAGCCCGAACAGCGACATCGCGTTGGTGACGGCCAGGGTGACCGCGGGGACCTGCGGCAGGTACGCGCCGTAGGAGTCGTCGAGGCCGAGTCCGCGCATGGTGTGGCCGAACAGCTCGCAGTGCATGCGCTCGGGCCGGCCGCCGCCGTACTCGTCGGCCTGGATCTCCACCAGGGCCGCCTTGGGCCGGCCGCGCAGGCGCGGGATGGCCCAGGTGTGCGGGTCGGCCTCCTTCAGGTGGTAGATCGAGCGGTGGATCACGAACTCGCGGAAGGTGTCGATCCCGGCCTCGCGCTGGAGGTGGAGCGAGAGCGACGGCTCGTCGTCGTCCTCGGCGGTCAGCGCGGTGAGCGCGCGCCGCACCTCGCCGGGCGGCACCGGCCCGGGACGCGGCACGGCCCCGGCCAGCTCCCGCTCGAAGCGCTCCTCCAGCGAGCCGCGCAGGCGCAGCAGCGACGGCTCCCACTCCCAGCGGTCGTCCACCTCGTCGAAGCCCTGGTAGTGCAGCTCGTAGCAGGCGAACAGGGCGAGCTGGAGATCCTCCTCGCCGTCGGGGCCTGGGACGTCGGGCAGCGTCGCGGGCGGCCGGGCGAGCCGGTCGAACAGCAGGTCGGTGAGCGGGCCACGCGCGGGCGGCAGGCGCATCAGGCGGCCTTGCGGTAGACGGAGACGTGCGCGCGGCTCTCGTCGGTGAACGGGGTGCCGATCCAGTCGGCCCAGCGGTGTTCCAGGGCCATCCCGGCCAGCCTGGCCATCAGGTCGAGCTCGCCGGGCCAGGCGTAGCGGTGGTTGGCGGGCAGCAGCCGCACGCCCTCGCCGGTCAGCCGTACGCGGGTGGTGCGCATGTGCTGGGTGGCCGGGGCGAGCCTGGCCGCCTCGATGAGGACGACGTCCTCGGCCAGCGACAGCAGCCGCAGCGCCGAGCCGTCGCGGAAGGCGGCCGGGTCGGGCACCCACGCCTCGACCACGAACCGCCCGCCGCCGCGCAGGTGCCGGGCCGCGTTGGCGAAGCAGTTGACCTGGGCCTCCTGGGTGGGCAGGGCGAAGATCGTGTTGATCGCGAGCACCACCAGCGCGTACGAGCCCTCGACCCGCATGGTGGAGAAGTCGCCCACCGTCACGGGGACGGCCGCGCCGCCGGGTTTGGCGCGCAGCTCTCGGGTCATCTCCGGCGAGGCGTCGATCCCGGCGACGGACAGGCCGCGGGCGGCGAGCGGCAGCGCCAGCCGCCCGGTGCCGATGCCGAACTCCAGCACGGGGCCGCCCTCGGCCAGCGCGGCCAGCCGCTCGACGGCCGCGCCGGTCGGCAGCTCCGTCACCGTGGAGTCGTAGATGTCGGCGATCGCGCGCCCGTAGGCGGAGGCGTCGTAGGCCACGCGCACCTCCTGTCCCCCGTGTTTCAGCAGGTCAATGCCCCTGCTCTGATCGGCTAAACGCTGACCTCCACCCGCCCGGCCGCCACCCGCACGGCGTAGACGGGCACCTGGACGGCCTCCTCGTCCAGGCACGTCCCCGACACCAGCGAGAAGACCTGCTTGTGCAGCGGCGAGGCCACGGTGGGCTCGCCCCGCCTGGTGCCGACGATGCCGCGCGAGAGCACGTACGCGCCGCTGAACGGGTCGAGGTTGTCCAGGGCGTGCACGTGCCCCTCGTAGGTGCGGAACAGCGCCACCTGCCGGTCGCCGACCAGCGCGCAGACGCCGCGCTCCGGCGGCAGGGCCGCGTACTCGCAGACCGGGGTCCAGCTCATCGGGCCATCACCGGCCTGATCTGGCCGCGCTCGGAGGCGAACACGATCGACGGGTCGGGCACGCCGGGGGCGTTGACGAAGCTGACGAACCTGCCCAGCTTCTCCGGGTCGTCCAGGGTCGCCGCCCACTCGTCGGCGTAGGTGGCGACGTGCTGTTCCATCTGGGCGTCGAGGTCGGCGCAGATGCCGAGCGAGTCTTCCATGATCACCTTCCGGAGATGGTCGAGGCCGCCGTCCAGCGACTCCAGCCAGGCGGCGGTGCGCTGCAGCCGGTCGGCGGTGCGGACGTAGAACATCAGGAACCGGTCGACGGTCCTGATCAGGTCGCCGGTGCTCAGGTCGGTGGCCAGCAGGTCGGCGTGGCGTGGCCGGAAGCCGCCGTTGCCGCCGACGTACAGGTTCCAGCCCTGCTCGGTGGCGATGACGCCGAAGTCCTTCGACCTGGCCTCGGCGCACTCGCGGGCGCAGCCGGACACGGCCGACTTGAGCTTGTGCGGCGAGCGCAGGCCGCGGTAGCGCAGCTCCAGGGCGATGGCCAGGCCGACGGAGTCCTGGACGCCGTAGCGGCACCAGGTGGAGCCCACGCACGACTTCACCGTGCGCAGCGCCTTGCCGTAGGCGTGGCCGGACTCGAAGCCGGCGTCCACCAGCCGTCGCCAGATCTGCGGGAGCTGCTCGACCCGGGCGCCGAACAGGTCGATGCGCTGGCCGCCGGTGATCTTGGTGTAGAGCCCGAAGTCGCGGGCGACCTCGCCGATCACGATGAGCTTGTCCGGCGTGATCTCGCCGCCCGGGATGCGCGGGACGACCGAGTACGTGCCGTTCTTCTGGATATTGGCGAGAAAGGCGTCGTTGGTGTCCTGCAACGCGGCCCGCTCGCCGTCGAGCACGTGCCCGTTGTGCAGCGAGGCCAGGATCGAGGCCACCGCGGGCTTGCAGACGTCGCAGCCGCGCCCCTGCCCATGCTCGGCGATGAGCCGGGAGAACGTCGTGATCTTCCGCACCCGGACGATGTCGAACAACTCGGCCCGCGAGTACGCGAAGTGCTCGCACAGCGACCTGCCGACCTCGACCCCCGACTCCTCCAGGAGCTGCCTGAGCATCGGCACGCAGCTCCCGCACGTGGTGCCGGCCCGCGTGCACGCCTTGAGGCCGGGCACGTCGGTCACGCCCAGCTCGGCGACGGCGTGCCGGACGTCCCCCGCGCACACGTTGTTGCAGGAGCAGACCTGCGCGTCGCCGGGCAGGTCGAGCGGCGCTGCGGAGCCGCTGAACAGCAGGTCGGAGGGCGGCGCGGGCAACGGCTTGCCGACGAACGGCCGCAGCGCCGCGTACGGCCCGGCGTCCCCCACGCAGATGCCGCCGAGCAGCGTGCGGGCGTCGTCGCTGATGAACAGCTTCTTGTAGATCCCGGCGACCGGGTCCATGTAGGTGACGTCGAGGGCGCCGTCCATCGCGCCGAACTGGGCGACCTCGACGCCGAGCAGCTTCAGCCTCGTGGCGGTGTCCCCGCCCGCGAACGAGGACGTCCCGCCCATGATCCGGTCGGCGGCCACCTCGGCCATCGTGTTGCACGGCCCGACCAGGCCGTGGACCGTGCCACCGGCCAGCGCGCACTCGCCGATCGCGTAGACCGACGGGTCGGAGGTGCGCATGCCGTCGTCGACCACGACGCCGCCCCGCTCCCCCACCGCCAGCCCGCACGCCCTGGCCAGCTCGTCGCGCGGCCTGACGCCCGCCGAGAACACCACGACCTGGCCCTCGATCAGCGTGCCGGACGGCGTGCGCACCCCGGCGACCCGGCCGTCCGGCCCGGTGACGACCTCCTGGACGCCCGACCCGGCGTGCACGCCGAGCCCGAGGGCCTCGATGTGGCCCTTGAGCACCGCGCCGCCGCCCTCGTCCACCTGGCGGGGCATCAGCCAGGGGCTCATCTCGACGATGTGCGCCTTCAGGCCGAGCGTCCGCAGCGCGTCGGCCGCCTCCAGGCCGAGCAGGCCGCCGCCGACCACGACGCCTTCGGCCGCGTGCCGGGCGGCCGCGCGGATGGCGTCCAGGTCGTCGATGGTGCGGTAGACGTGGGCGTGCTCGCGTCCCGGCACCGGCGGCACGAACGGCGCCGACCCGGTGGCCAGCACGAGCACGTCGTACGGCTCGGCGGCCCCGCCCTCGACGGTCACCGTCCGCGCCGCCCGGTCGACGGCGACGGCCCGGCGGCCCAGCCGGGTCACGGTCCCGGCGGGCACCGGGTAGGTGAGGTCGGCCACGGTGGCCCCCGACAGGTACGAGGTCAGCGCCACCCGGTCGTAGGCCGGGCGCGGCTCCTCCCCGATGACGGTGACCCGCCCGTCGAAGCCCCGGCTCGCCAGGGTCTGCACGAAGCGGTGCGCGGCCGGGCCGTACCCGACGACGACGATCCTCCTCATACCGGCACTCCTTCCTGATCGCACAACCAGCCGACGATGCCCTCCACGGCGTCGCGGCAGGTGCCGCAGCCGGTGGTGGCCCTGGTGGCGGCGGCCACCCCGGCCACGTCACGGGCGCCGGCCGCCCAGCACGCCCGGATCTGTCCCTTGGTCACGTTGTTGCACCGGCAGACCTCGGCCGCGTCCGGCATCAGCACCGGACTGCCCGCGACCGGCGCCGGCGACAGGCCCGGGAACAGCAGGCCCGCGCGGTCGCCCGGCACCGGGCCGCCGCGGTCGAAGAGCTGGGTGAGGGTGCCGACGGCGTCGCTCTCGCCCAGCAGGATCGCGCCCACCAGCCGCCCGTCGCGGATGACGAGCTTGCGGTAGGTGCCGCGGGCGCGGTGGCTGAAGCGCACCACCTCGGCGTGCTCCTCGTCGAGCTGCGTCTCGCCCATGGCGGCCAGCTCGACGCTCCTGGCCTTGAGCCTGGTGACCAGCCGGGAGCCGCGGTAGCGGGCCTTGCCGCCGGTGATCACCTCGGCCGCCACGGCGGCCTGCTCCCAGGCGGGGGCGACCAGGCCGTACACCGTGCCGTCGTGCTCGGCGCACTCGCCGACGGCGAAGATCGACGGGTCGCCGGTGCGCAGCTCGTCGTCCACGACGACGCCGCGCCGCACCTCCAGCCCCGCCGCGGCGGCGAGCCCGGTGACCGGGCGCACGCCGCAGGCCAGGACGACCAGGTCGGCCTCGACCAGCTCGCCGCCGGCCAGGCGGACGCCGTCCGGCTCGACCGCGGCCGCGCTGACGCCGGTGCGGGCCGCCACGCCGAGCCCGGCCAGGGTCTCGCCGAGCACCTGGCCCGCCTCGGCGTCGAGCTGGCGTTCCATCAGGTGCCCGGCCAGGTGCAGCAGCGTGACCGGCAGGCCGCGCCCGGCCAGGCCGCGGGCGGCCTCGACGCCGAGCAGCCCGCCGCCGACGACGGCCGCGCGGCGCGCCCGCCCGGCCGCCCGCACGATGCGCTCGCAGTCCGCCAGCGTGCGGAACGGCACGGCCCGACCGACGCCGGGCAGCGGCGGCACGACCGCCTGGCTGCCGGTGGCCAGGACCAGCAGGTCGTACGGCTCGCGCCGCCCGTCCGCGGTCACCACGTGCCTGGCGTCCCGGTCGATGCGGGCGACCTCGGCGCCGGGCACGGCCTCGACGCCGTGCGCGGCGTACCAGGAGGGGTCCAGCAGGCGCACCTGGTCGGGACGCGCGCTCCCGGCCAGCACGTCCGACAGCAGCACCCGGTTGTACGGCGGGCCCGCCTCGGCCCCGAACACGGTCACCCGCATCCGCGGGTCGCGCGCCCGCACCTCGCCGACCAGGCGTGACCCGGCCATCCCGTTCCCCACGACGACGAGCCTCACGAGTCCCTCTCCACCCTGACCGCGCAGACCTTGAACTCCGGCATCCCGGACACCGGGTCGAGCGCCGGGTTGGTGAGCCGGTTGGCGCCCTCCCAGTGGAAGGGCATGAACACGGTGTCGCGCCTGATGGCGTCGCTGATCCTGGCCACCGCCCTGCTCCGGCCCCTGCGGCTGCTGACCCGCACCAGGTCGCCCGCGGCGACGCCGAGCTGCGCCGCCAGGTCGGGATGCAGCTCGACGAACGGCTCGGGGGCGGCCCGCACCAGCGAGGCGATCCGGCGGGTCTGGGCGCCGCTCTGGTAGTGGGCCAGGACGCGGCCGGTGCTCAGGTACACGGGGTAGTCCGCGTCGGGCTCCTCGGCCGCGGGCCGGTGCTCGACCGGGACGAACCGGGCGCGGCCGTCCGGGTGGGCGAAGCGGTCCAGGAACGGCCGGGGCGTGCCGGGATGGTCCTCCGACGGGCAGGGCCAGAAAACGCCGGTCTCGGCGGCGATGCGCTCGTAGGTGATGCCGGAGTAGTCCGCGACGCCGCCCGCGGCGGCCCGGCGCAGCTCGTCGAAGACGGCGGCCGGCTCGGTGTCGAAGCGGTGGCCGAGCCGGGCGGCCAGCCCGGCGATGACGTCCAGGTCGCTCCGGACGCCCGCCGGCGGCGCGACGGCCCGGCGGCGCAGCAGGACGCGGCCCTCCAGATTGGTCATCGTGCCGCTCTCCTCGGCCCACTGGGTGACCGGGAGCACCACGTCGGCCATGGCCGCGGTCTCCGAGCGCACCACGTCGGCCACGACCAGCAGGTCCAGCCCGGCGATCCGGCCGCCGACGTGCCCGGACGCGGGCGCCGACACCACCGGGTTGGACCCGAACAGCAGCAGCGCCCGCGGCCCCCGCGGGGTGCCGAGCGCGTCCAGCAGCTCGTACGCCGTCCGCCCCGGCCCCGGCAGGTCCTCGGCCCGCACGCCCCACACCCCCGCGACGTGCGCGCGGGCCGCCGGGTCGTCGATCCTGCGGTAACCGGGGAGCTGGTCGGCCTTCTGGCCGTGCTCCCTGCCGCCCTGGCCGTTGCCCTGGCCGGTCAGGCAGCCGTAGCCGGAGCCGTGCCGGCCGGGCAGGCCGAGCGCCAGGGCCAGGTTGATGAACGCGGTGACGGTGTCGGTGCCCTTGGCGTGCTGCTCGGCGCCGCGTCCGGTCAGCACGTACGCGTTCCGGACGGCGGCCAGCGCGCGGACGGCCTGCCGCATCCGGTGCACCGGCACCCCGGTGACGCGCTCGACGCGTTCCGGCCACCAGGCGGCCAGCGAGGTGCGCACGTCGTCGAAGCCGGTGGTCCTGGCGGCCACGTAGTCGGCGTCCACGAGGTCGTCGGCGATCGCCAGGTGCAGCAGCCCGAGCGCGAGCGCCAGGTCGGTGCCGGGCGTGGGCTGCAGGTGCAGCCAGGCGAGCCGGGCCGTCGGGGTGCGGCGCGGATCGACGACGATCAGCCGCGGCCCCGACAGGTGCCGGACGAACGGCGGCATGGTCTCGGCCACGTTCGCGCCGGCCAGCAGCACGACGTCGGCGTCGGCCAGGTCGGTGACCGGGAACGGCAGGCCGCGGTCCATGCCGAAGGCCCGGAGGGAGGCGGCGGCGGCCGAGGACATGCAGAAGCGGCCGTTGTAGTCGATCTGGCTGGTGCCGAGCGCGACCCTGGCGAACTTGCCGAGCTGGTAGGCCTTCTCGTTGGTCAGCCCGCCGCCGCCGAACACGGCCACGGCGTCGGGGCCGTGCTCGGCGCGGATCGCGCGCAACCGGGCGGCGACGTGGTCGAGGGCGGTCTCCCACTCCACCGGCTCGCCGTGCAGCAGCGGCGTGGTCAGGCGTGCGCCGTTGATGAGCAGCTCGGCCGCCGTCCAGCCCTTCTGGCACAGCGCGCCGGGGGCGTTGGCCGGGACGTCGGTCCTGGGGCTGATCTCCAGTGCGGGGCCGATCTCCATGCCGCACTGGAGGGCGCAGTAGGGGCAGTGTGTCTTCGTCATGTCAGACCCGGGCGTGGGCGAGGCTGGCGGCGGCCGTGACGCCGACGGTGCGCGTGTAGCACCACCAGGTCAGCGCCAGGCAGCCGGCGTAGAAGACGGCGAAGGCCAGGAACGCCGGCGCCGGGGTGCCGGCCGCGGCGAACGCCATGCCGAAGGCCCGGTTGACGAGGAACCCGCCGAGCGCGCCGACCGCCGAGATGACGCCGATCGCCGCCGCGGCCTGGCGCCGGCCGTGCAGCAGGGCCTCCGCGCCCGCGCCGCGCTCGGCGACCGCCTTGGCGTGGAAGATCGCCGGGATCATCCGGTACGTCGAGCCGTTGCCGATGCCCGCGGTGAGGAACAGCAGCTGGAAGGCGAGGAAGAACAGCCAGAAGCCGCCCGCGGCGCCGGCCGCCCAGGCCAGCAGCACCCCGGCGCCCATGGCCGCGAAGTTCCACTGCGTCACCCGCGCGCCGCCCAGCCGGTCGGCCAGCCAGCCGCCCACCGGCCTGATCAGCGAGCCGAGCAGCGGCCCGGCGAACGCGACCGCCGCGTACGGCGCCTCGGGGAACAGGCTCTTGCTCAGCAACGGGAACGCCGTCGAGTAGCCGATGAACGACCCGAACGTGCCGACGTACAGGACCGACATGATCCACGTCTGCGCCCGTCCGGCCACCGCGAGCTGCTCGCGCGGCTCGGCCCTGGCGCCGGCCAGGTTGTCCATGAAGAACCACGCGCAGGCCGCGGCCACCACGATGAACGGGATCCAGAACCAGCCGGCGGCGGCCGTCCCGAGCGAGCCGATCACCAGCGGCACGACGAGCTGCACCGAGCTGACCCCGACGTTGCCGCCCGCCGCGTTCAGCCCGAGCGCCAGCCCCTGCCTGTCGCGCGGGTAGAAGTAGGTGATGTTGGCCATGCTGGAGGCGAAGTTCCCGCCGCCCACCCCGGCCAGCGCCGCGATCACCAGGAACAGCCAGTACGGCGTGCCGGGATCGTGCACCGCCACCCCGAGCAGCACGGCCGGGACCAGCAGCAGCGCGGCGCTGGCCACGGTGAAGTCGCGCCCGCCGAACCGGCCGGGCCCGAACGTGTAGGGCACCCGCAGCACGGCCCCCACCAGGTTCGGCAGCGCGACGAGCCAGAAGAGCTGGTCGGTGGAGAAGTCGTAGGCCCCCATCCTGGTGGCCACGACGCTCCACAGGGTCCAGACGGTGAACCCGAGATGCTCGGCCACGATGGAGAAGACCAGGTTGCGCAGGGCGACGTGCCTGCCGGTCCGCTGCCAGAATGCCGGGTCGTCGGGGTGCCACTCGGTGATCCAGCGCGCCATCGATCTCTCCTCCGCTCGGCGTCGGGAGCACCACGGTAGGAGTGCCGCGTTACGCGTTCCGGCAGCCGCCGGGGGTACGGCGGTTACGGGTGATTCACCGCGGTAACAGGACGCGCACAAGCGTCACCGGCGAAACGCGCCGGTAATGAACGGAGTTCTGGCTGGTTACGTGGCCTTTCCGGGGGTAACAGCACTCATGGCAAGGGGGGAATAATGATCAAAAAGCTGCACCAGATGGGCATCAAGTCAGGCCACATGTACGCCGCGGGGCTGGCGTCCATCGGCCTGTCGTTCTGTTCCTGGATGATCTCCAAGAACAAGGAGGGCGCGGGCCTCGACCGGGCCGACCGGTGGGGGATCTTCATCGGCGAGTGGGCGCCCACGTTCTTCGCGATCGGCGTCGCGCTGCGGATCGAGGAGACCCACAAGGACCTCGAAGAGCGCGGCACCGAGATGTTCGACAGCACGCAGGGCCAGCGGTCCCGCTCGCACGTCGGCGTTTGACCAGGAGGCCGCGCAGGTCACGCCGGGGGGCCGGCCTGCGCGGCACACCTGTGCACCGGCGTCCTCAGCGGGACAGCCGCTCCAGCGGCTCGTCGGTCAGCCGGTACTTCAGCCACTCGTCCTGCCGCACGGCGCCGAGCTTGTCGTAGAAGGCGATGGACGGCTCGTTCCAGTCGAGCACCGACCACTCCAGGCGCTGGTAGCCGCGTTCGGCGCAGATCCTCGCCAGTTCCGCCATCAGCGCGCGGCCGTGGCCGCCGCCCCGGTGCTCGGGGCGCACGTACAGGTCCTCCATGTAGATGCCGTGCACGCCGCGCCAGGTGGAGTAGGTCAGGAACCAGATCGTGCAGCCGACGGGCTCGCCGTCCTGCTCGGCGATGTGCGCGAACACGGCGGGCCGCTCGCCGAAGAGCGAGCTCCGCAGCATCTCCTCGGTCACGCGCACCTCGTGCGCGGCGTTCTCGTACGTGGCCAGCTCAAGGATCATGCGCACGATGGCGGGGACGTCTGCTGGGGTGGCGGGGCGAATCATGCGCACAGGGTAGCCAGCGCATTCGGCTGAACCGGCCACCGCCCCCGTACGTCGTTACGGCAGAACGGTATTCGGGGGACCGTCCGGAAGCTCAGCCCGGATGACCGAATGGGGACGGAAACCGTGGGCGTTTCAGAGGAGCTGGGGGTTCGCCTGCCCCCGTATCCGGACATCAGGCTCGCGCTCGTGCTCGGTGAGCGCGCTTTGTACGTGAACGGGGATCTGCAGACCGCCAGACGCTGGTTCGACTCGGCCTACCGGCAGGCCGAGGCGGGCGGCGACGTGCCCGCCCTGGCCAGGGCGGCGCTCGGCCTGGGCGGGGTGTGGGTGCAGGAGCACCGCACGTGCGCGGAGTCGGAGATGGTGCGCGCGCGTCAGCGGCACGCGTTGTCGCTGATCGATCCGTCCTCGTCGCCGGCGCTGCGGCTGCGGATCAGGATGACCGGGGAGGAGGACTACAGCGCGGGCGGGCACGAGGAGATCCTCCGGCTCGTCGAGCGGGCCAGGAGCGCGGGCGATCCGGCGGCGCTGGCCGAGGCGCTGAGCCTGGCCCACCACTGCCTGCTCGGCCCGGAGCACGGGCCGATACGGCTGGAGCTGGCCAGGGAGCTGATCGGCCAGGCGGCGGTCACCCGGCGCAGGGGCGATCTGCTGATGGGCCTGCTGTGGCGGACGGTCGACCTCTACCTGGCGGCCGACCCGCACGCCGGACGCTGCCTGGAGGAGCTGCGGGGCCTGCTGGCCGAGCACGACCACCTGGCCGTCGGGTTCGTGACCGACGTGATCGGGGTGATGCTGGCCCTCCGGGCGGGCCGGTTCGAGCAGGCGGAGAAGATGGCCGGCGACTGCTTCGAGCGCGGCGTCCAGGCCGGCGACATGGACGCCACCGGCTGGTACGGCGGCCAGATCGCCGCCATCCGCTGGTACCAGGGCCGCACGGCCGAGCTGCTGCCGGTGCTGGCCGACCTGGTCAGCTCGCCCACGCTCAGCCCGGTCGACAACTCCTACCTGGCGGGCCTCGCGCTGTCCGCGGCCACCTCGGGCGACCGCAGGGCGGCGGCCGGCCACCTGGCCCGGCTGCGCGGCCGGGACCTGGCCGACCTGCCGAGGTCGAGCACGTGGCTGTTCTCGATGTACTGCGTCGTCGAGACCGCCCACCTGCTCCAGGACGCCGGCGCCGCCGCCGAGGCGTACGCGCTGCTGCTGCCGTTCGCGGCTCTGCCGGTGGTGGCCAGCCTGGGCGTGCTCTGCCTCGGCTCGGTGCAGCACAGCCTGGGCATGGCCGCGCTCACGACCGGCGACCTGGACCGCGCCGCCGGGCACCTGGCGGAGGCCGTCCGGGCCAGTCTCGCGCTCGGCCACTGGCCCGCCGCGACGCTGTCGCGCTGGCGGCTCGGCCAGACGCTCGCGCTGCGCGACGGGCCGCACGACAAGGCGGCGCGGGCCGCCCGGAACGCCGCCGCGCAGGAGGCCAGGGAGCTCGGCATGGTGCTGCCCGCCGTGGTCGGCAGGGCGGGCGCGGCCTCCGGGACGTTCCGGCTGCGCAGGCACGGACGGCACTGGCAGGTCGAGCACGGCGGGCGGCTGGTGGTCGTCGAGCACAGCGTCGGCATGCGGCACCTGGCGACCCTGATCGCCAATCCGGGGCGCGAGATCCTGGCCGCCGACCTGGCCGCGGGCGCGCCGGCGCAGGACAGCGAGCCGGCCTCGGCGCAGCCGGTGCTGGACGACCTGGCCAGGGAGACCTACCGGCGGCGGCTGACCCAGTTGCAGGCCGACATCGACGAGCTGGAGGCGATGAACGACCTCGAACGGGCCGCCGCGCTGCGGCTGGAGCGCGAGTGGCTGGTGGCCGAGCTGTCGGCGGCGACCGGGATCGGCGGGCGGGCACGGCCGTTCACCGGCACGGAGGAACGCGCGCGGATCGCGGTGGGCAAGGCGATCCGGCGGGCGATCTCCCGCGTCTCGTCGGCCGATCAGGCACTGGGGGACGAGCTGCGGGCCACCGTGCACACGGGCGTGCGGTGCAGTTACCGGCCCCGGTGACGGCCGTACGGGCGTGCGGTGCAGCTTCCGGCCCCGATGACGGCCGTACGGGCGTGCCCCCGCGGCGCGCCCGTACCTTTCGTCCGGGACACTGGTCGCAGGAACCAGACGAACGGACAAACAGCATGGAACACCGCACACTCGGACGTACGGGACGCCAGGTCGGCGTCGTGGGCCTCGGCGCCTGGCAGCTCGGCGCCGACTGGGGCGAGGTGAGCGAGGACGAGGCGGTCGCCACCCTGGAGGCGGCCGTGGCAGCGGGCGTCACGTTCGTCGACACCGCCGACGTCTACGGCGACGGCCGCAGCGAGCAGATCGTCGGCCGCTTCGCCAAGGCGCATCCCGGGCTCACCGTGGCCACCAAGATGGGCCGCCGGATGGCGCAGGTGCCGGCCAACTACGTGATGGACAACTTCCGCGCCTGGAACGAGCGCTCCCGCCGCAACCTCGGCGTGGACACCCTCGACCTGGTCCAGCTCCACTGCCCGCCCACCCCGGTGTACTCCTCCGACGCGGTCTTCGACGCCCTGGACACGCTGGTCGCCGAGCAGAAGATCGCGGCGTACGGCGTCAGCGTGGAGACCTGCGAGGAGGCGCTGACCGCCATCGCCCGGCCCGGCGTGGCGACCGTGCAGATCATCCTCAACGCGTTCCGGCTCAAGCCGCTGGAGCGGGTCCTGCCCGCCGCCCGCGCGGCCGGGGTGGGCGTCATCGCCCGCGTCCCGCTGGCCAGCGGCCTGCTGTCGGGCCGCTACGACGAGCACACCATGTTCGCCCCCGACGACCACCGCACCTACAACCGGCACGGCGAGTCGTTCGACGTCGGCGAGACCTTCTCCGGCGTGGACTTCGGCACCGGCCTGGAGGCGGTGCGGCGGCTGGCCGGGCTGGTGCCCGAGGGGGCGTCCATGGCCCAGTTCGCGCTGCGCTGGATCCTCGACCAGCCCGGCGTCTCGGTCGTCATCCCCGGTGCGCGCAACCCGGGCCAGGCACGGTCCAACGCGGCCGCGGCCGACCTGGACCCGCTCCCGGAGAAGACGCTGGAGGCCGTGCGGGCCGTCTACGACGAGCTGATCCGGCCGCAGGTTCACGACCGGTGGTGAACCGTTGACGGTACGGCTTCCCGGGTTCTAATGTTTAGGAAACTTTCCTAAGCAATTCTCGCCGCGCGCACACCTTCGAGGAGCCCCGCATGAACGCGAGAAGACGGACCGCCGGCTGCGCCGCCCTCGCCACGGGCCTGGTCCTGCTGGGCGCCCCGGCCGCCGCCGCCGCGCCCACCGGCTGCACGTACCAGCTCAACCAGGCCGAACGCTGGGCCACCAGCTACTGCCCGAGCGGCACCGGCGAGCACCGCATCCACGTGATCCAGCGCCACTTCCTGCCGGAGGTCGGCCTGATCCCGATCGAGGGCCCGTGGGTGCCGGCCGGGCAGACCTCCTACACCGGGATCACACCGCACACCACGGTGAGCGTCTGGGTGGACACCCGCGGATGAACACCAACGGATACGGCGGTTTCTGTCCGCACGCGACCATGAACGCCAACGGCTACGGCGGCTTCACCGCCCGCTGACGCGCGGCTTCACCCGCTTACGCGCGGCTTCCCTGCCCGCTTTCGCGCGGCTTCCCTGCCCGCTTTCGCGCGGCTTCACCGCCCGGCGGCACGGGAGCTTCGACGTCCGCCTCAGGGGTGGCTCGCGTCAGGGGTGGCTCGCGTCAGCGCCCGCGGCCCCTTCGCCTGCCGTACGTCAGGTAGGCGATGGGCCCGAACGGCTGCACGAAGATGCCCAGCCACCAGACGCCCTTCCAGCCGTGGATCTCCCGCTGCGGCCGGCGCCACAGATCCACGGCGGCGGCCCCGGTGAGCACCAGCTCCGCCGAACCGAGCCCGAGCAGCACCGCCCGCCGAACCGAGCCCGAGCAGCACCGCCCGCCGCCGACCCGACATGTCACTCCATCGCACGGCCGAACACCCCGATCGACCTCTCTGACGCATGATCGAACACCCCGATCGACCTCTCTGACGCATGGCCGAACACTCCGATCGACCTCTCCATCGCACGGCCGAGCACCCGGATCGACCCCTTTGTCGCATGGGGCCGGGCTTTCCGATCGACCTCTTTGAGGACAATCGCGTACTTCCGTCGTCTACCCCACCCGTCGCCTCCCGGCAAGCCCCCTTCGCCCCGGCCGGCCCTCACCGCCGGATCGCGAGCTCGTAGGAGTAGCGGTCGCCCCGGTAGATCGACTTGGCCGCCTCGACCGCCCTTCCCCGCTGGTCGTAGGCCACCCGTTCGACCAGCAACGCCGGCGCCAGCGGCGCCGCCTCCAGCAGCTCCGCCTCCTCCGGCTCCAGCACCGTGGCCCTGATCGACTGCTCGGCCCGCTCCAGCCTGATCCGGTACGCCTCCGCCAGCACCTCGTACAGCGACCCGCCGAGCGGCCGGTCGAGCAGTCCGGGCACGAACGCGGCCGGCACGTGGGCACGCTCCAGGCACATCGGCGAACCGTTGGCCGTACGCACCCGGCACAGCCGCACGACCGCGTCCGCCGGGCTGATGCCGAGCGCCTGCCCCACCCGCGCCCCCGCGGGCAGCTCGGCCGCCTCCAGCAGCCGCGACCCCGGCTCCAGCCCCCGCCCCCGCATGTCCTCGCTGAACGACGTCAGCTCGATCGTCTTGGCGATGCTCCGGTGAGCGACGAACGTCCCCGCCCCCTGGACGCGGTAGACCCGCTGGCCGGTCTCCAGCCGGTCGACCGCGCGCCGGACGGTCAGCCTGCTGACCCCGAACTCCTCGGCGAGATCGCGCTCGGCGGGCAGCCGTTCGCCCGGCTTCAGCTCGGTCTCGATGAGCGTGAGCAGATGGTCTGTGAGCCGGCCGATCTTCGTCACGGGTGGTCGTCCTCGGTCAGGGGGTGCTCTTGACGCTCCGATCGTAATTGGGCTATACCAATCAGGCAAGTGAGGTGGGTTTCTGCCTTTATGCCGGAAGATTGGGCTGTACCAAATGGATGTGGTGACCGCGATCGAAGGCGGCCTGGTCGTGAGCTGCCAGGCCCCCGAGGGCCACCCCCTCCGCGACCCGCACACCATCGCGCTCCTCGCCCGCTGCGCCGAACTCGGCGGCGCGGCCGGCCTGCGTGTGAACGGCCCCGAGGACGTCCGCGCGGTCAAGGCCGTCACGGACCTCCCGCTGATCGGCCTGGCCAAGGTCCCCCGCCCGCACGCCCGCCCCCTGATCACCCCTACCTTCGCCCTGTGCGAATCCCTGGTACGAGCCGGCGCCGACATAGTGGCCCTGGAGGTGACGGCGGAGGCCGAACCGGAAGCGGGCGACCTGCCGTCCCTGGTCGAACGGGTGTGGAGGGAGCTGGGCGTGCCCGTCATGGCGGACGTCTCGACAGCGGAGGAAGGACTGCTGGCCTGGAACCGAGGCGCAGCCCTGATCTCCACCACCCTCGCCGGCTACACCCCCTACACCGCCCCCGCCCCGCCCGCCGCCCCCACCTCCCGCCCTGGGACGGGGTCCGCTCCTCGGCCGGGGCTCCCCCATGAGCCCGACCTCGACCTGGTCGGAGAACTCGCCGCCCTCGGGGTCCGTACGGTCGCCGAGGGCCGGCTCCGCACCGACGCCCACGTGGCGGACGCGTTCGCCCGCGGCGCCTGGTCGGTCGTGATCGGCGCCGCCATCACCGACCCCCTCGCCCTCACCCGCCACCTCACCGCAGCCACCCCCCGGGCAAGCCGATGACCCCCACCCCACCCTGCGCTCACCCTCACCACACCGGCGACCCCATGCCCACCTCAGCACGCCCCCCAGCCGCCGCCCGCGCCACCTCCCCGAACAGCACCCCGCAAGTCCCCGCAGCCGAACACCCGACCCCGAACACCACCGGCCCACTCCCCGTAGCCGAACACCCCCACCCCAACAGCACCGCCCCACTCCCCGCAGACAGCACTCCAGCCGAACACCCGCGCCCGAACAGCACCACGCCACTCCCTCCAGCCGAACAGCCGCACCCGAAGATCGACGCGCCACCCCCCGCGGACAGCACGTCAGCCGAACACCCCCACCCGAGCAGCACCGCGGCACCCCTCCCAGGCAGCACCCCGGCGGTACACACCCACCTGAACAGCGCCCCCACCGTGCGACGCCACACCACCAGCGCCCCCACCGTGCGACGCCGCACGAACGGCATCCCCGTCGTGCTCGGCGTCGACATCGGCGGCACCAAGACCGCCGCCGCCCTGATCCCTGCCTCGGCCACCGGGGGCGAGACGGAGATCCACCTCCCCGCCCGCGTCCCCACACCCGCCGGAGGTGGCGCCGCAGCGGTGCTGGCCGCCGCGCTGGAACTGGCCGAAGACCGGCTCACCCAGGCACGCGCCGCCGGAATGGACGTCATCGCCTGCGGAGTCGGCAGCGCCGGGACGATCGACGACAACGGCGTGGTCACGCACGCCACCGACGCCCTGCCCGGCTGGCGGGGCACCGACCTGGCCACTGCCTTCACCCAACGGCTCGGCCTGCCCGTCACCGTGCTCAACGACGTCCACGCCTGGGCGCTCGGCGAGGCCCGGTACGGCGCGGCCCGGGGCAGCCGCCTGGCCCTGGTCCTCACGATCGGCACCGGCGTCGGCGGCGCCCTCGTACGGGACGGCGAACTCCTGCGTGGCCGCAACGGCATGGCGGGCTCCCTCGGCCACACCCCGGCCGTCCTGCCCCCGGACGCCGACGCCGACCGCCCGTGCCCCTGCGGCGCGACGGGCCACCTGGAGGCGTACGCGTCGGGCCCCGCGATCCTGTCGGCCTACCACGCCCGCGGCGGCACCGCCCCCGACCTCAAATCCCTCCCCCTGGCCCGACACAACACCAGGTCCCCCGCCCTACGACACCCGGCCGAAACCACCGATCCGCGGAACCCCCTCGGGATCGGGCAGCAGGCTGGGTCGGAGACCGTCGACGACCTGGCCCGCGAGGTGATCCGTGAGGCCGCCGTCATCCTCGGCCGTTCGATCGCCTCCGCCGCCACCCTCCTGGACCCGGACGTGATCGTCCTGGGCGGCGGCGTCACCGGCCTCGGCGAGCTCCTGACCGTCCCCCTGATCGAGACGATCCGCCGGTACACCCCCCGCGGCCTGGACTCCGTCCCCGTCCGGTTCTCGACCCTGGGCGCACACGGAGCCGTGCTGGGCGCGGCCTCGGCCGCCATGCCCTGACCGCGGGGCAGCACGTACCGGCCGACGGGCGTCAGCCGCGAGGCGGGAGGTGCAGCCAGATGTCGGGCGGCCCCAGCACGGGCCGGGCGTCGGTGAGCCGCAGCCCCGTGTACGCGCAGCAGTACGCCACGCCCTCCCCCTGGTAGAGGAAGGCGTTCAGCACCTCGCCGGCCGAGCTGTCCGGCGACACCCAGCCGCCGCCCGGAAAAGCGTCCCACTCCTCGACGACACCGTCCCGCGAGCTGCAGCCCTGGTTGCCGCCCTTCGGATCGGCGTACATCGCGTAGCAGACCGTCCCGGCCGAGAGGCGGTTGAGAACGTCGGCGCCGGCCACCTCGGCACCCCGGCGCCGGCTGAGCACGCATCCGCCCGGCACGTCGGTGGCTCCCACCAGGCCGTTCCCCTCGCCCGGGTACGGCCCGTCGAGGACCCCGTCGATCCCGGCTCCCTCGGCCACCGTCGCCCCGAGCCGTCGTGCGGCCTCCGCCGCGGTGACGCCCGCAACGCACACCAGCCCCAGCCCGTCGTAGTCGAAGTCGCCCAGGGCCTCGATGAGCCGCTCGGCCTCCACGACGGCGGCGTTCTCCGCCTCCGACAACGTGGGCTTGTCGCGCGGGAAGGGGAAGAACAGCCCCGGGTTGGGACCGGCCAGGCTGAGCCGCCCGGGCGACCAGCCGCCCGTCATCGGCCGCCACGGATCGGCCCCGGCGGCGACCAGGGCGAGCGCGTTGTCCCTCTGATGGGCGAACACGGCCCGCCAGAGCGCGCTGTGCCCTTCGTACGCGGCGTCGACGTCGCCGACCCGGCGGGCCAGCTCGGCGACCACTTCGGGCGAGCCGTACTCGGCCGCGAGGTGGAGGGGCGGCCCCTCGTGCCACAGGTCGGCATGCGGATCGGCGCCGGAGTCGAGGCGGGCGCGGATCTCGCTCAGATCGGACCAGTCATCCCAGCTCAAGCCCACCCATCCGGCTTCCTTGGCGACAACCACGACACTCCCCCAGAGGCAGGCAGCTTATCGAACACCAGTACGAGCATATCGTGGCTCCGGCGCCGGACCGTCCCTGACAACCCACCCGGCCCCGCCCGCGCAACCGTCCGCGCGGGGCAGGCCGAGGAGGGCCGCACAAGCCTCTGACCTTGGACGTCGGCCACTCCGAGCGGGGGCCGGCGACCAGTCAAACCCTAAGCGCAGCGTCGCCACACCTCGACCAGGAGTGACATAACCGTGCCCTTCCGGCGGTACACCCCTGTCTCCGTCGGCGCGTCTCCTCACGTCCGGACCATCCGTCCCTGGAGTCACGCCATGCTTACGAACGCGAGCACGACCAGGATCGTCACCGCCACGGCCGCCCTGCTGCCCCTCACCCTTGCCCTGAGCACGCCGGCCGACGCGGCCGCCGTCCCCAAGGGCACGGTCGCGGCCCGGGTCGTCAAGATCGTGGACGGCGACACCATCGACGTCGTGCGCGGCACCACGAAGATCCGCGTGCAGCTGCTCGGCGTCGACACTCCCGAGCGCGGGCGGTGCTGGTCCAGGGCGGCCACCGCCCGTACGGCGGCGCTCCTGCCGCCCGGGACGACGGCCCACCTGCTCACCGCCAGGACCCCGGGCCACCCGCCCTCGCACGTGTGGAACGCCAAGGGCGTGCACGTCAACCGCAACCTGATCCGCTACGGCTACGGCAAGGCCGTCCCGTTCAAGCCGGACGACGGGTACCAGAGCCTCTTCCGCGCGGAGCAGGCGAAGGCCAAGGCGGAGAAGTTGCGGATCTGGTCCGGCAGGTGCGACACGTCCACCTCCACGCCGACCCCGTCCCCGAAGCCGACCCCGTCCCCCACGCCGACCCCGCCCGCCGGCACCGACCCACGCTTCCGCACCTGCGCCGAGGCGAACGCCGCCGGCTACGGCCCGTACCGCCGCGGCATCGACCCCGAGTACGCCTGGTACCAGGACCGCGACGGCGACGGCGTCGTCTGCGAACGCTGACCCGCGCGAGCCCGCCGACCCTCCTGCCCGAACGTCCCGCCTGAACGCCCGGCCGACCGGCCGGGACACAGACGGGGCGGCACGGGCGCCGGGTCAGCGAGCAGAACGTGCCAGGATCGCCGCCTCGACGCGCAGACCGACCCCGACCAGCGCGACGACGAGCAGGAACGCCAGCCAGGGCAGCGGCGGGCTCGACCACTGCAGCAGCACGAACGCGGCCGAGGCCAGCCCCGCCGCGATGCCGGTCGTCCCGAGCACCCGAAGGATCACGACGGTCTCGCGCTCATCGGTGGCGGGGCGGCCCCGCGGCCCTGGTTCACTCACAAAGGCGAGTTTCCCAAACCCCACCGCGTCCCGAAAGAACCTGACAGGACTCCGACGAGCACTTCACGCATGGACACAGCACCACCCTCGCCATAGATGACAAATTCGGGCTAACATCGCCGCATGGCGATTGATCCTGAAGGTGGCCGTTGTGTCAGTGCCGACATCGCCGCCGGCATCTCCCCCGCGGCCGCGCTGTTCCACTCCCTGGCCGACGAGACCCGGCTGCGCATCGTCCAGCGCCTGGCCCGCGGCGAGGCCCGCGTGGTGGACCTGACCACCCAGCTCGGCCTGGCCCAGTCCACGGTGTCCAAGCATCTGGCCTGCCTGCGCGACTGCGGCCTGATCGACTACCGCGCCGAAGGCCGCCAGTCGTTCTACTCCCTGACCCGGCCCGAGCTGATGGACGTGCTCGCCGCCGCCGAGCAGCTGCTGGCCGCCACCGGCCACGCCGTGACGCTGCGTCCCGGCCCCGTCGAGGTCACAGAGGAGCCGGTGTCGTGACCGCCGCGCACCTCACCACCCCGGCGCGCCGGACGGTCCTGCGGCGCCGCATCCGCCTGCTGGTCGCGGCCACCATCACCTACAACGTGATCGAGGCGGTGGCGGCCATCACCGCCGGCACCCTGGCCTCCTCCGCCGCGCTGGTCGGGTTCGGCCTGGACTCGGTGGTGGAGGTCGCCTCGGCCGCCGCGGTGGCCTGGCAGTTCTCCGCGGCCGACCATGAAAGGCGGGAGAGGACGGCACTGCGCGTCATCGCGGTCTCCTTCTTCGCGCTGGCCGCCTACGTCACCTTCGACGCCGTCCGCACGCTGCTGGGGGTGGGCGAGGCCGAGCATTCGACGCCCGGCCTGATCCTGGCCGCGTTGTCACTCGTGATCATGCCGTTCCTGTCCCACGCGCAGCGCCGTGCCGGACGTGAGCTCGGCTCCGCCTCCGCGGTGGCCGACTCCAAGCAGACCCTGCTGTGCACCTACCTGTCCGGCGTGCTGCTGGTGGGGCTGGCGCTCAACAGCCTGTTCGGCTGGTCCTGGGCCGACCCGGTCGCCGCGCTGGTGATCGCGGCGGTCGCGGTCAAGGAAGGCTGCGAAGCCTGGCGCGGCGACGCCTGCTGCGCCGTCCCGGCCGGCCCGCTGGAGCCGGCGGACGGACGTGCCCCCGGCTGCTCCTGCTGCTCCGCGCCCGGAGAATGACGGGCCGCGCATCCCTGGGGAGAGGTGAGGAGCGTGAACACCGTCCTGGTCGTGGTCGTCATGGTGGCGGCGACGTTCGCCACCGCGACGCTGTCGGCGGTGGCCGGGTTCGGCGGCGGGGTGCTGCTGCTGCCGGTGTTCGTCGCGGTCCTGGGCACCCGGGACGCCGTCGCCGTGCTGACCGTCGCGCAGCTCGCCGGCAACGGCAGCCGGGTGTGGTTCAACCGGGACGAGGTCGACCGCCGTCTGGTGGGCGTCTTCGCGGCCGGGGCGGTTCCGGCCGCCGCGGCCGGCGCGCTGGTGTTCGCCGCCGCCCCGCTGGCCGCGCTGACCCGGGTCATCGGGGTGTTCCTGCTGGTCATGGTGGTCTGGCGACGCAGGCGGCCGCATGGCGTCCGGCTGGACGACGCGGCGTTCGCGGCCGTCGGAGCCGTGTCCGGGTTCGGTTCGGCGCTGGTCGGCTCGATGGGGCCGATGGTCGCGCCGTTCTTCCTGGCCCGCGGCCTGCTGCGCGGCGCCTACATCGGCACGGAGGCCGCGGCGGCGGTGGTGATGCACCTGACCAAGCTGGTCGTCTTCGGCGCGGCCGCGGTGCTCACCACGTCCGGCGTCGCCACCGGGCTGGCCCTGGCGCCGGCGAGCGCGGCGGGGGCCTGGGCGGGCAAGAAGATCGTCGACCGGCTGCCCGCCGGCGCGTTCGTGGTGGTGGTCGAGGTGGGGCTGGTCGCGTCGGGGCTGGTGCTCGTCGTCACCGGAGGGTGAGGATCCGGCCGCCTGGACGACCTCGGCCCCGTACTCTCACGCCCCGCGCAGCCGGGCCGCCTGGCGGGTGAGGTGGTCACGTTCGGGGAGGGTGGGGGCTGATCGGGCGGCCTCGGCGTAGAGCCGGGCCGCGGTGGCCGGGTCGCCCGCACGTTCGTGCAGGTAGGCCGCGACGGCGGCGTGGCGGGGCAGGGACGGGTCGAGCTCGGCCAGGGCGGCCAGACCGGCCCGCGGGCCGTCGGCCTCGCCGACGGCGACGGCCCGGTTGAGACGGGCCACCGGGCTACCGGTCAGGCGCACCAGCTCGTCGTACCACTCGACGATCTGCGGCCAGTCGGTCTCCCCGGCCGTCGGGGCGTCGGCGTGCAGCGCGGCGATGGCGGCCTGGGCCTGGAACTCGCCCAGCCGGTCGCGGGCGAGGGCCGCCTGGAGCACGTCGACGCCCTCGGCGATCAGGCGGGTGTCCCACAGGCCGCGGTCCTGCTCGGCGAGGGGCACGAGGCTCCCGTCGGGAGCGGTGCGGGCCGGCCGCCGGGCGTGGTGCAGCAGCATGAGCGCGAGCAGGCCGGCGACCTCCTCGTGCCTGATCTTCGCCGCGAGCAGCCGGGTGAGCCGGATCGCCTCGGCGGCGAGGTCGACGTCGCCGGAGTAGCCCTCGTTGAAGACCAGGTAGAGCACGCGCAGCACGGTGGCGACGTCGCCGGGCTGGTTGAACCGCACGCCGGAGACGGTGCGCTTGGCCCGGCTGATCCGCTGGGCCATGGTCGCCTCCGGCACCAGGTACGCCTGCGCGATCTGGCGCGTGGTCAGCCCGCCGACCGCGCGCAGCGTGAGCGCGACGGCCGAGGCCGGCGTCAGGGACGGGTGCGCGCACAGGAAGTACAGCTGGAGCGTGTCGTCCACCGCCTCACCGGGGCCCGGCGGGGGCTCGCTGTCGACGCGGGTCTCGCGGTGCCGCCGGGAGGCGTCGGCACGGGCGGCGTCGAGGAACTTGCGCCAGGCCACGGTGACCAGCCAGCCCTTGGGGTCGCGGGGCGGGTCGTCCGGCCACACGCGCACGGCCTCGGTCAGGGCGTCCTGGACGGCGTCCTCGGCCGCCGCGAAGTCCGCGCCGCGCCGGACGACGACGCCGATCACCGCGGGCACCAGCTCCCGCAGCAGCGACTCGTCCACCCGTCCATCAGGTGCGGCCTGGTCAGGGAACGACTCGTTCACTCGGCCACCAGGTGGGTCCCGGTCAGGAACGGCCGCACCTCCAGCCATTCGTGGATCGGCTCGCCGCCCGCGCCCGGAGCCGCGGACAGCTCGCCGGCCAGGAGCAGCGCCCGTTCGTAGCTCGCGACGTCGATCACCATCCAGCCGGCGATCAGGTCCTTGGTCTCGGCGAACGGGCCGTCGGTGACCGGCGGCCGCCCCTCGCCGTCGTAGCGGACGAACGTGCCCTCGGGCGAGAGCCCCTGACTGTCGACGAACTCACCGCTCTCCTGCAGCCGGGCGGCGAAGTCCCGCATGTACTGGACGTGGGCCGCGACCTCCTCCGGCGTCCACTGGCCCATCGGCACGTCGTTGACCGCCGCCGGCGCGCCCCGGTAGTGCTTGAGCAGCAGGTATTTGGCCATCAGGTTCTCCTTCGAACTGTCCGGCCCAGTCTGGCCGGGTTCCGCCCCCGGACAAAACTCGGTTGACGTTGACGCCGCGTCAACTTCTAGCATCGGGGCCATGGCGATCACCGTTCTTGACACCTGCTCCGCCATGCGGCGGATCCTGCAGGCCCCGATGGCGGACCGGGCCGGCCTGCTGCGTTCGATGCTGGAGCCCAACGCCGGCATGTACCGCTACTACCCGGGCGAGATCGATCTGGTGTCCGTGCATCACCAGACGTCCGGGTTCCCCATCGACCGTGACGAGGAGCGTTGTCTCGACGCGCTGGACACCCTGGAGGCGGCCGGCGCCTGGGAGCGGATGCAGCGCGCGCTCGACGACGCTCTCGCCGTGCTGCTGGAGGCGACGCCCGGGCTGAAGGCTCCGGACATCACCGTGCTGTTCGTGCTCGGCGACCCGGCTGACCAGCATTTCATGGGGCCCTGCCTGGGACTGACCGGGTTCGGCGGCATCTCGGGCAACATCGCCATCACGTTCTGGCCCTTCCCCGAGAACGTGGAGCGGCTGGAGGCCACCGCCGTGCACGAGCTCCACCACAACCTGAGGTTCAGCCCCGGCGGGGTCGTGTGGAACCCGGCGACCGTCACGGTCGGCGAGCACGTCGTCTCCGAGGGCCTGGCCGACGCCTTCGCCCGCCAGCTCTACGGCGACGAGCTCGGCCACACCCGCATCGGCGTGCCGCACCTGCACGACGACGCGGTCTTCGACAAGGTGCTCACCGGCCTCGACGTCACGGGCATGGAGAACTTCACCGCCTGGGTGCACGGCGACCCCGGCGCCGAGCACCTCGGCGTCACCCCGGTGGGCCTGCCGATGGGCGCCGGGTACGCCGCGGGCAACCGGCTGGTCGACGCCTACCTGGCGGCGACCGGCCGGACGGCGGCGCAGGCCCTGCACGCCGACAGCGCGGAGATCATCGCGACCGCGCTCCGCCGCGGGTGACACCGGAACGATGGAGTGGACGATCCAGGAGCTGGCGGCCAGGGCCGGCGTCAGCAGCCGCACCCTGCGGCACTACGACAGCGTCGGGCTCCTGGTCCCGTCCCGGGTGGGCGCGAGCGGCCACCGCCATTACGACTCCGCCGCGGTCCTGCGGCTGCAGCGGATCCTGCTGCTGCGCCGGCTCGGCATGGGCCTGCCGGCCATCGCCGAGGTGCTGGCCGAGGAGGTGGACGCGGCCGACGGGCTGCGGGCCCACATCGCCGCGCTGGAGGAGGAGCGCGACCGCATCGACCGGCAGGTCAGCTCCGTGCGTCACGCGCTGGACGCCCTGCTGGCGGGGGCGGAACCGCGGATGGACGTCATGCTGGCCGGCTTCAACGACCACTACAGGGACGACGTGATCGCACGCTGGGGCGAGCGCGCGTTCCAGGTGAGCAACGACTGGTGGCACGGCAAGACGCTCGACCAGCAGCGGGCCTGGAAGCGGGCGGCCGAGGACCTGGTCGCCGCGTGGGTCGCCGCGGTGCAGGCCGGGGTCTCGCCGACGTCCGAGCGCGCCCAGTCGCTGGCAGCCCAGCACGTGCGGTGGCTGGGCCAGATCCCGGGCACGCCCACGGCCGAGGGCGACCGGGAGCGCTCGATCGAGATGGTGAGCTGCCTCGGCGACATGTACGTCGACGACCCCCGCTTCGCCGCCATGTACGACGACGCCGCCGGGGCGAGGTTCGTCCGCGACGCGCTGCAGGCGTACGCGCGTACCCGGATGTAGGCGCGCGTAGCGGTCATCTCTCGCGTCCCGCGACGGTCGGAGGGATGATCGAGGGCATGCGGGTCTTGTCCCTGTGGCTGTTCGCGGCGTTCCTCATGGTCACGGCGTGCGGTGACGACGCCCCGAGGAACCCCGCGCTGCGGGCCGAACTGTTGAAGATGCTCAAGACGGACCAGGAATTACGCACTCCGGAGGCCAGTCAGGAGGACTGGGACCGGACCGAGAAGGCCAACACCGAGCGCATGCGGCAGATCCTCGACGCCTACGGCTGGCCGGGGTACGAACTGGTCGGCAAGGACGGCGCGCAGGCGGCGTGGGCGCTCGTCCAGCACGCCGACCGCGGCCTGGCCTTCCAGCGCCGGGGCCTGGAGATGATGCGGCGGGCGGTGGACGACGGCGACGCCGACCCGTCCGACCTGGCCTACCTGGTGGACCGGGTGCGGGTGGCGGAGAAGAAGCCCCAGGTGTACGGGACGCAGTGGGAGACCACCCCCGAGGGCGAATGGCGGCCCCGCACCCCGATCGAGGACGAGGCGCGGGTCGACGAACGGCGCGCGGAGGTGGGTCTCAAGCCGCTGAAGGACTACCTCAAGGAGCTCCGGTCACTGAAATGACGGCTCAGCGTCCTCAGAAGTAACGGGACGTCAGGTCCGTCGTGGGCCAGGAGGAGACGGTGACCTTGTTCATGTCGTCGTCGAGCGTGTCGAAGTCGAGCGACCCGGTCTCCTCCCTGCGGTTGAACACGACCGCGTAGCTGAAGCCGTTCTGCAGCCGGGCCAGGTAGGAGTACGTGCCGGGCATCGAGCCGTCGTGCCAGGTGTTGAGGTGGCCGGTGACCTGGCGCACCCACCAGCCGCCGCCGTACCAGGATCCGTACTGGTTGACGCCGATCTCCGGCTTGGCGACCAGCTTGGCGATCGAGGCCGAGCTCAGCACCGTGCCGGGCCTGTCGAAGGCGAGGGTCCAGCGGACCAGGTCGACGGCGGAGGCGAGCCAGCCGCCGTTGGCGTCCTGGTTGGGCATGTTGAAGCCGCCGTACTGGTAGGGGACGACGGTGCCGGAGGCGTCCACCACCGACTTGTTGGTGTACTGCGACTCGTAGGCGACCTCGCCGGGCGCGGCCTCGCTCCGCAGGCTGCGGCCGAGCCGCATGCGGGTGATGCCGAGCGGCTGGAGCAGCTTGGTCTTGACGTACGACTCGTACGACATCCCGGAGACCTTCTCGATCACGCGGCCGAGCAGCAGGTAGCCGTAGTTGCTGTAGACCATCTTGCTGCCGGGGTCGAAGTCGAGCCGCCGGGCGGTGGCGTACTTGACGATGTCGGCGTGGCTGATCGGCAGCGGCACGTCGAGCGCGGCCGAGATGGTGTGGTCCAGCCAGAGCTGGTCCTTGGAAACGCCGCGATCCCAGCCGCCGAGGTGCTGCATGAGGCGCAGCACGGTGACCTGGCCCATGCGCTCGTCGAGGGGGGTGAGCCCGAGGAGCTGGGTGACCTTGGCCGACAGGCTGAGCTTGCCGTCCTGCACCAGCCGCATGATCGCGGCGGAGGTGATGTTCTTGCTCAGGCTGGCGATCCGGAACAACGACGTCGGCGAGACCGCGGGCAGCGCCCTGGAGAAGTCGTTGTAGCGGTAGCCCCGGGCCAGCACGATCTTGCCGCTCTTCATGATGGCGAGCTGCGCGGCGGTGATCTGCCGGTCCAGCACGAACTTCTTCACCAGGTTGTCGAAACCGGCCAGCGAGGCGGGCGCGACGCCCGACATCTCGACCCCGGGCAGCTCGGGCCGCGCGGCCCGAGCCGCCTGGGCCGCCGTTGCGGGTGCGAGGATCGCGGCCGGAACCGCGATCGCGCCGGTTTTGAGAAGATTTCGCCGGGACAGCAGCGTCACGTCAGGGCCCCCAAGTCACATCCGTACCATTAGGGCCCGTATCTTACGGACTTTTCAGTCATCCTTGACAAGGATCTGCCAGATCACGCCCGGCCGCAGCCCGACGACCTCGCCGCCGGGCCGGAGCGCCGAGTGGGGCTAGACCCGGGTCATCGTGGACTGGTAGCCGCCGCCGGGCCACTCCCAGGCGCCGGCGTTGGTGTTGCCGTCCTCGCTGAACTTGCCGACGAAGCGGGCGGGCGAGCCCTGGTCGCCGTACCAGATGGTCAGCGTGTCGTCGCTGACCTCCCAGGTGTACTTGAGGATCTCGGCGGACTGGCCGAACAGGTGCGACTTGAGGGTCTTGCTCTCCTCGTCGTAGCCGATGTACTCCACGGCCTTGGTGTCGGCCAGGTCGACGTGCTGGACCAGGAAGTTGCCGCCCTCCAGCCATTCGAAGCGCACGGTGCCGGCGTCGGTCGCCTTGCCGTCCTCGACGTTGCTGACCCGCCAGGTGCCGATGAGGACGTCGAGCTGCCGGAGCGCGGGATTGGGGGATTTATCGGTCATGGTGGTTTCCCTCCGTTTCAGGGTGACAGTGCACGGCTTGGCGCGGCGGGACCAACGGCCCGATGCCGTCCGGCGAGGGCCGGTGATTTCGCGGCTGACCTGCGAGGACACCGATCGGCAGCACTCCGGTCGCGCGTCCAGCATCCCTTGGCGTCCAGCTGATTGTCCACTGAAAGAGCACGTTGAAAGAAGCCGCGACACGGGCGGCGTGCGATTCTCGGGAAGAATTGCTTTCGTGCGGGAATTGTCGCGCGGCAGCGAATAGGCTGGAGGATTTTCATGGATTCGCCGTCGGTCTTCCGCAGGCCGCCGGCCCGCATCCCCGGCGCCGCTCCCGCCCCTCCGGCCGCTCCCCCGCCCTCCGCCTGAGCAGACCGTCCGTGAGCAGACATTTCATGAGCAGGCCGTCCATCTCGACCCCAAGGAGACGCATGTGAGCCGCCGTGGCTGGGTGCTGTTCGCCCTGATGTCCGTGATCTGGGGCATCCCCTACCTCCTCATCAAGGTCGCGGTCGGCGGCGTGCCGGTGCCCGTGCTGGTCTTCGCGCGCACCGCGATCGGCGCCGCGCTGCTGCTGCCGCTGGCGATCCGCGGCGGGCAGCTGGCGATGGTCCGGCGGTACTGGCGGCCGGTCTTCGCGTTCGCCTGCCTGGAGATCCTGGCGCCCTGGTGGCTGCTGTCGGACGCCGAACGGCGGCTGACCAGCTCGACCAGCGGCCTGCTGATCGCCGCGGCGCCCATCCTCGGCGTGGCGCTGGCCCGCCTGAGCGGCGGCAGCGAACGGCTCGGCAGGGCCCGCTGGATCGGGCTGGTGATCGGCCTGGCCGGCGTCGCCGTGCTGGCCGGGCCGCACCTGGGCGGCGGGGACGCCTGGGCGATGGGCGAGGTGCTGCTGACCGCGCTCTGCTACTCGATCGCCCCGCTCGTCGCCGACCGGCACCTGCGGGACCTGCCCACCATCCCGCTGACGGCCGCCTGCCTCACCCTGGCCGCGCTGGTCTACACGCCCGCCGCGATCTGGACCTGGCCGTCCGCCATGCCGAGCTGGCAGGTGCTGGCGGCGCTGGGCGGCCTCGGCGTGGTCTGCACCGGGCTGGCGTTCGTGGTGTTCGTGGAGCTCATCAAGGAGGCCGGGCCGTCGCGGGCGCTGGTGTCGACGTACATGAACCCGGCGGTGGCCATCGTCGCCGGGGTGCTGATCCTGGACGAGCCGCTGACCGCCCTGATCGTCGTCTCGTTCGCGCTGATCCTGGGCGGCTGCGTGCTGGCCACCCGCGCCGAGGAGGAGCCGCCCGCCCCGGCGGCCGGCCCGCCGGAGCGGGCCGAGGAACTGGAAGTACGGTCCTGACCCGTTCCCGTGGTCGAGGCGTTGCAGGAAGCTGCCGGACGCGGGCAATTAGCTGACGCCCGCATTTCCCATTCCGCGGTCGCACATCGAACAAAATTATTGGTATCCGGCAACCAAGAAATCGATGGGTGACCTTCCGATGACCACAGAACTGCTCCGCGATTTCATCGCGCACGCCGAGAGAGAACCGTCCGCGCCGGCGCTGCGCACCAGGACGGAGAAAGTCAGCTACGCCGAACTAGCCGCCATGGCAGGACGGGCCCAGAAAGAACTGGACGCATTTCCGCCGGGCCCGGTCGCGGTGCTCGCCCGTAAGTCGCCGCAGGCGGTCGCGCTCGTGCTCGGCTGCCTGGCGGCCGGGCGTCCGCTGCTGCTGCCGCCGATCGACCTCGGCACGGTCGCGCTGGGGGAACTGTGCGCGCGGGCGGGCTGCGTCGAGGTGCTGGCCGCCACCCCCGAGGACGCCGCCGAGCACCCCGACGTGGTCACCGCCGTGATCGGCAGGCCCGACAGCGGGCACAGCGGCGGGCCCGCGGTCCCGAAGCCGGTGGCGGTCGCCGATCAGGACATCGCGTTCATGCTGACCACGTCGGGCTCGACCGGCACCCCGAAGATCGTCCCGCTGTCGGCGGGCGCGGTGGCGCGGTTCACCGCCTGGGCCGGCGACGCGTTCGGCCTCGGCCCCGGCGAGGTGGTGTTCAACTACGCGCCGCTCAACTTCGACCTGTGCCTGCTGGACGTGTGGGCCACGCTGCGGCACGGCGGATGCGTCGCCCTGGTCGACCCCGCGCTGGCCGCCAACCCGCGCTACGTCTGCGACTTCTTCGCCGCCTCGGAGGTCACCGTCGTCCAGGGCGTGCCCATGCTGTACCAGCTGCTGGAGGAGGGCGTCTTCCCCGGCGTGCGGCACGTCATCGTCACCGGCGACCACGCGCCGGTCCCGCTGCGCGCCGGCCTGCCGCGCAGGTTCCCGCGCGCCCGGCTGCACAACGTCTACGGGTGCACCGAGACCAACGACAGCTTCTGGCACGAGTTCGACGCCGCCGAGGCGGCCGGGCCCGCCCCGCTGCCGATCGGCCGCCCGCTGCCCGGCGTCGTCGTGGCCTTCGGCCCCGGCCTGGACCCCGTCCCGCCGGACGACGGCGGCACCGAGCTGCTGGTCTGGACGCCCTTCCAGACCGACGGGTACGTGACGCCGGACCCGGCCGCGGCGACCGGCAGGTTCGTGACCGGGCCGGACGGCCGCCGCTTCTTCCGCACCGGCGACCTGGTCCGCCGGGACGCCGCCGGCCGGCTGTTCCTCGTCGGCCGGGACGACTTCCAGCTCAAGGTGCGCGGCATCCGGGTCAACCTGGAGCAGATCGAGCGGGTGCTGCTGGAGCACGACGACGTCCTGGAGGCCGCCGTCGTCCCGGCCGTGGACGGGGCCGAGACCCGGCTCACCGCGTTCGTCCGCGGCACCGGGCCGGGGCGGCTGTCGGGGCTGCGCCTGCGTACGCACTGCGCGATGCGGCTGCCGCGGGCCGCGATCCCGTCCGCCATCAGGCTGGTCGAGCAGCCGTTCCCGCGCACCTCGACCGGAAAGGTGGACAGAAAGCGCATCGGCTGACACGCAAAAGCCTATTCCGGGCACGCGCATTCTCGGAGATGCGGCCGCGTGCGCGCGCGTGTGATGCTGCCTTTCGTGGACATCACACACAAGATTAAAGAATTCGTGGTGACCGAGTATCTCCCCGATACTCCGCCCGACGAACTCGAGGCCGACTACGACCTTTTCCGCAACGGGGTCATCAGCAGTCTTGGCCTGTTGAAGCTCATCGGCTGGATCAAGGACGAGTTCGACGTCCCGGTCGACGAGCTGGACATCGCCCCGGAGAACTTCCGGACCGTGGCCGCCATTCGTGAATTCGTCGGAAAAGCATTATCAGCACCAGCAGAACGGACACTGCAATGATCATCCGCAAGATCTCTGACGTGACGCCGGTCGAGTGGGGGAACGGCCTGAGCCACCGTTTCCTGGTCGAGCGCGACGGCATGGGCTACTCGCTCACCGACACGATCGTCTGGGCCGGCACCAGCTCCCCCCTCCAGTACCGCAAGCACCTGGAGGCGTGCTACTGCATCAGCGGGCGGGGTGCCGTGATCGACGCCGACGGCCGCCAGCACGTCCTGGAGCCGGGCACCATGTACGCGCTCGACCAGAACGACCCGCACCACCTGATCGCCGACCCCGGCGAGGACCTGCGGCTGATCTGCGTCTTCTCCCCCGCGCTGCAGGGCGACGAGCGCCACCAGCTCGCTGAGGCTGAGTTCTCCCACTACTGACGGATCTGGTCACCCATGGACGAGTGGAGCGACACACACCGCGCGCTCAGGGCCGAGTTCGCGGACTGGTACGAGGTGCTGGGCGAAGGCCACCTGGACGCCGACCGGGACGCCGACCGGACCGCCGGCCTGCCGGCGCACAAGTGGGAGCAGGTGCGCGCCTCTGGGCTGCTGCGCCTGCCGTTCTCCCCCGAATGGGGCGGCCGCGGCCTGGACCTGCTCAGCACCATGTACGTCCTGGAGGGCCTCGGCGAGGGCTGCCGGGACGGCGGGCTGTGCTTCTCGCTCTGCACGCAGATCGTGAGCGCCGGGATCCCGCTGCAACGCTTCGGCAGCCCCGAGCTGAAGGCCCGCCACCTGCCGGGCATCTGCGACGGCACGACGATCACCGCGCACGCGATCACCGACCCCGGGGGCGGGTCCGACGTGCTGGGCATGGGCATGACCGCCAAACCGGACGGCGACGACTGGATCCTCGACGGCGACAAGGTGTTCGTGACCAACGGCCCGGTCGCCGACCTGATCGTGGTCTACGCGGTGACCGACCGCGACCTGGGCCCGTTCGGCCTGACCGCCTTCCTGGTCGAACGGGACACCCCCGGCCTGCTGACCGGCCCGGACGTGCCCAAGATGGGGTTGCGCACCTCCCCGCTCGGCGAGCTGACGCTGCGCGACTGCCGGGTCCCGGCCGCCAACGTGGTGGGCCGGCCCGGCATGGGCTTCACCGTGCTGGAGCACGTGATGCGGTGGGAGATCCTGTGCTCCTTCATCGTCCAGGCCGGCGCGATGCGGCACCGGCTGGACCGCTGCGTCGAGCACGCCTCCCGGCGCCGCCAGTTCGGCCGGCCGATCGGCTCGTTCCAGATGGTCGCCGGCCAGATCGTCGACATGAAGATCGGCGTGGAGACCGCCCGGCGCTGGTTGTACGACGCCGCGCGCGGCTTCGCCGCCGGCCGGGACGTCGCCACCGACATCGCGATCGCCAAGGTGGTCACCAGCGAGGCGAACGTCAGGTCGGCGCTGGCCGCGATCCAGATCTTCGGCGGCAGCGGCTACCTGACCGGGACCGGGCTGGAGAAGGAGCTCCGGGACGCGGTCGGCGGCACCATCTACTCCGGCACCTCGGAGATGCAACGGATCCGCATCGCCCGGATGCTCGGCCTCAAGGAGTCACACACATGACCGCTGACCCGGCCGCTGACCTGGCCCCCACGAAGTTCCTGGACGCCGGCCACCCCGTGGTGCGCGAGTTCGCCGAACGGGCCGTCGAGGGCGCCACCACGCCCACCGAGCAGGCCGTACGCCTCTACTACGAGGTGCGCGACACCATCCTGTACGACGTCTACGACATCGACATGTCCCGCGACGGCCTGCGGGCCAGCACGATCATCGCCCGCGGCAGCGGCTTCTGCCTGCACAAGTCGGTGGTGTACGCCGCCGCCGCCCGTGCGCTCGGCATCCCGTCCCGGCTGGTGTTCGCCGACGTGCGCAACCACCTGGCCTCCGGCCGGCTCAAGGAGCTCGTCGGCGGCGACGTGTTCCGCTTCCACGGCCTGGTCTCCGTCCAGCTCGACGGCCGCTGGGTGAAGGCCACCCCCGTGTTCAACAAGATGTTGTGCCGGCTGTACCGCCTGAAGCCCCTGGAGTTCGACGGCACCGCCGACAGCGTCTACCACCCGCACGACGAGTCAGGCCGGCGGCACATGGAGTTCCTGCACTGGCACGGCGAGTTCGACGACTTCCCCTACGAGCTGGTCCTGGAGGGCTTCAGGACGTCCCACCCCGCGCTGCTGGGCGGCGGGGACCAGACCGTGAAGGGCTCGCTGACCGCGGAAGCGGGCGTCTGACATCCATCGACGAAGTCCTTATGAGAGGTATCCGTTGAACGACAGCGTCAAATACACCCTGAACGAGGACGACATCCCGTACACGTGGCTGAACATCGCCGCGGACTTCGGCGAGCCGGCCCCCATCCTCGACCCGGCCACCGGCGCGGCGATCACCCGGGCGGAGCTGTGCAGGACGATCGCCGAGCCCCTGGTGGACCAGGAGCTCAGCACCGAGCCGGAGTTCGAGATCCCCGGCCCGGTGCGCGACATCTACCGCCAGTGGCGGCCCACCCCGCTCTACCGGGCGCGCCGCCTCGAACGCGCCCTCGACACGCCCGCCCGCATCTACTACAAGTACGAGGGCGTCTCGCCGGTCGGCAGCCTCAAGCCCAACTCGGCGGTGCCGCAGGCGTACTACAACAAGCAGATCGGCAAGACGGGCCTGGTCACCGAGACCGGCGCGGGCCAGTGGGGCAGCTCGATCGCCTCGGCCGCGGCCATGTTCGGGCTGAGCGCGCAGGTGTTCATGGTGGGCGTCAGCTACCGGCAGAAGCCGTACCGCCGGGCCCTCATGGAGGCGTACGGCGCGGTCTGCAACTCCAGCCCCAGCCCGCTGACCGCGGCCGGACGGGCCGTGCTGGCCGAGGACCCCGACCACCCCGGCAGCCTCGGCATCGCCAAGTCCGAGGCCCTGGAGGTCGCCTACGCCAACCCCGACCTGGGCTACACCCGCGGCAGCTCGCTCAACCACGTGTGCGCCCACCAGACCGTCATCGGCCAGGAGGCGATGCTCCAGATGGAGCTCGCCGAGGACTACCCGGACATCGTGGTCGGCCCGTGCGGCGGCGGCAGCACCCTGGCCGGGATGTGCTTCCCGTTCCTGCGCGACAAGCTGCGCCGCGGGCGCGAGATCCGGCTCGTCGCCGCCGAACCGGTCGCCTGCCCCACCCTGACCCGTGGCCGCATCGCCTACGACCACTCCGACGCGGCCCGGCTCACCCCGCTGTCGCGGATGCACACGCTGGGCCACAAGTTCGTGCCGCCGCCCGTGCACGCCGGCGGGCTGCGCGCCCACGACATCTCGCCGCTGATCAGCCGGGCCGTCGAGAACGGGCTGATGGAGGCGGTCGCGGTGCGGCAGACCGCCTGCTTCGAGGCCGGCGTGCTGTTCGCCCGCGAGGAGGGCATCGTGCCCGCCCCCGAGTCGGCGCACGCGGTGCGGGCCGCCATCGACGAGGCGCTGCGCTGCCGCGAGCAGGGCCAGTCGAAGGCGATCCTCATCGCGCTGTCCGGGCACGGCCACTTCGACCTGGCCGCCTACGAGATGTTCCAGGCCGGCCTGCTGCCCGACGACGAGCCGACGGACGACGACCTCGCACACGGCCTGTCCAGCATCCCCGACCTGGCCCGCGCCTGACCGGGCGGTGGCGCGGCCTGCCCACCGGCGGGCCGCGCCGTCATGTCCGGGACGCGGCGACTAGCGCTGCTTGAGCCGGAGGGCTTCCTTGCGGGCCTCCGCCTGGACGGTGCGCTCCCGCTCCAGCCAGTCGGGGTTCTCCGCCTTCAGCGCGTCGATCTCGGCGGTGGTGAGCGGCTCGGTGATCCCGGCCCGCAGCAGCCCCGAGATGGAGACGCCGAGCTTGGCGGCCACGACCTGCTTGGGGTGCGGCCCGTTACGACGCAGGTCGGCGAGCCACGCGGGCGGCTTGGCCTGCAGCTCGTTCAGCTCGTCCCTGGAGACGACGCCCGCCTGGAACTCCGCGGGCGTGGCCGAGAGAAGGACACCCAGCTTCTTGGCCGCCGTCTCGGGCTTCATCGTCTGGATGCTCTTCGATTTGGACGAGGTCATGCCCCCAAGCCTAGCCAGTCGGGACAGCGTCCCCGACATCGATACCCTGAGGACGTGACTGACGAGAGCGGCGAAGACTTCCGGCTGGCGTACGCGCCCGGCGTGACCCCGGCCAAGTGGGCCGGCGTCTGGGCCGAGAGGCTGCCCGACGTGCCGCTCACCCTGGTCACGGCCCCCACCCCCGAGGCGCTGGCCCTCCTGCGGGGCGGCGGGGCCGACGCCGCGTTCGTCCGGCTCCCGATCGACCGCGAGGGCCTGAGCGCGATCCCCCTCTACGTCGAGACCACGGTGGTCGTGGTGCCGAAGGACCACGCCGTGGCCGCCGCCGACGAGGTGGCCCTCGCCGACCTGGCCGGGGAGGAGATCTTCCATCCCCTCGACGACGCCATCGAGTGGGCGACGCGGCCCGGGCAGCCGGCCTTCACCCGTCCCGCCACCACGGCCGAGGCGGTCGAGATGGTGGCCGCCGGCACCGGCCTGCTCCTCGTCCCCCAGTCGCTGGCCCGCCTCCACCACCGCAAAGACCTCACCTACCGCCCGGTCACGGACGCGCCCCAGTCCCAGGTCGCCCTGGCCTGGCCCACCGACGCGACCACCGACCTGGTGGAGGACTTCATCGGCATCGTGCGCGGCCGCACGGTCAACAGCTCCCGGGGCCGCGCTCCCGCCGCCCCTGCCAGTCCCCAAGAGAAGCAGGCACGACGCCAGCCCCCCAAGCCCGCCGCCCAGAACCGCGCCGGGCGCCGCGCCGCGCCGGCGAGCCGCAAGAAGAAGGGCCCGCGTCCCCGCTGACGGCGGCGTCCCGGCGACCGGACAGGGGCTTGACGGCGGGGACGGTGCGACTACTTTCTCTTAAGAAGCTTTCCTAAGAGTGCACTGCCGGACGACCCACTGGAGGTCAGCACATGCGCGCGAGAAAGCACTTGACCCTCCCCCTCGCGACCGTCCTCACCACCGTCGCCCTCTTCGGCGCCGCCTCCCCCGCGCACGCCTCCCCCACCGGCTGCACCACCGGCCGGGACGGCAAGACCGCCTGGGCGTACTGCAGCGGCGGTTCCGGCAACTACGCCGTGGTCATCCGCGTCACGCATCCGGACCCCACGGTCGGCTCGTGGCCGGAGGTCGGCCCCTGCGTCTCCCCCGGCCAGCGGTCGGAGTACACGCCGTACCACAACATCCCGTTCACCGTCACGGGCATCACCTACTGCTGAACCGGAAAGGGCCGGGCGGCCGGTCTCCTTCGCCTACGTGACGATGAGACCGGCGTCCGCCAGCACGGACATGAACAGTCCCCCGCACAACAACGCGATGGGCCACACCCTCTGGGTGAGGGCGAGCAGGATTCCGGCGAGGAGTGCCAGCAGAGCGACGATGGTGAGGGCGTCCATGTGCGTGTTCCTGCCCGTAGGGGGTGGTCTCAGGCGCCGGGGGTCAGAGCTGGCCGAGCTTGGGGATGATCTCGCTGAGCACCCAGAGCGCCAGACCGAGCGCGAGCAGGTTGACGCGCGCGCCGCCGATGTTGAAGGCGGACAGGACGAAGCAGGCCAGGGCGAGGATGAGCAGAATGAGAGTGATCATGCCGTGTTCCACTTCTGTAGCCGGGGTGGTCGCACAGCGCTACCCGTGATCATCCGATGTAGGCATGACCGCACGAAGTCCGCCTCCGACACCCGTACGTCCGGCTACTTGAGCAGCATCGGCCACGCCAGAAGAGCGGCCACGGCGAGAAGGGCCACACCGAACACGATCGCGGCGGCACGCCGCCCGGAGAGCAGCGCGAGCAGCAGCCCCAGCACGGGTACGCCGATCCCGACGATCATCATGCCGTTCCCGCAGAGCTCCGAGAGCCGGCGGTCGGCGGCCTGCCCTCCCACCAGGGCGAAGCCGTAGCTGAACCACAACACCCCGAGGACGGGCGTGCCCAGGATCCACAGCAGGAACAACAACCAGGGCCAGGCGGCGTCCTTCGGCGGGGGACCCGATCTCATGACCCGAATTGTCCCGGGAAGACCTCGGACCCACCAGTGCCCGGCTCCCACGCGTATGGGCCCGACCCGAGCCGACGGCGTGGTCAGGCCGGGGCGAGTTGGAGGAAGTGGATCGCCGTGTTGGCGCGGCAGCCGATGCGTTCGTAGACCGGCTGCCCGGCCGGCGTGGCGTGCAGGACCAGCCGCCGGTGCCCACTGCGCCTGCCGCCTTCGTGGATCGCCTTGCGGGTGACGGCCTCGCCGTACCCCTTGCGCATCTCCTCCGGCAGGGTGGCGACCAGCGCCAGGAAGATCGAACGAGGCCCGGCGACGGTGGCGGCGCAGGTCACCGGCCGTCCGTCGCGGTATCCGAGGTAGGCGTGCACGTCGCCGCGCCACAGTTGGGAACCGGCCAGGGCGATCCTGCCCGCCTCGGGCGTCATGCCGTAGGCGCGTGCGTTGATGTCGCCGTACGCGGCGAGATGCTCCTCGTCCTCCACCCGCCGGAACTCCAGATCCGGATGAACCGGCTCGGGCACGGACAGGTCGCCCGCCATGCCCCGCCCCGAGAACGCCGGCTCCAGCCCCGCTTCGGCCGCACGCCGGAACAGGCTCTCCCGCGCCTCGGGGCTCAACAGATCCTCGAAGATCCACAGATATCCGCTTGCGGACGTGCCCCTCATGAAGGACGCCGCCCGCGCGAGCCGCTCGCCGAGCGCGTCCGCCGGGATGCCCGTACCGGCCAGGGTCACGGTGTTCCAGAAGCCGAAGGGGCTGTCGGCCCACATGTGCACGACGCCGTCGTCCGTACCGATCCGGCCGCCTCTGTCCCGTACCAGCTCGCTCCAGACGGCGACGAGATGATCCCTGGACTCCACGGCCTCTTCGAACGACGACACAACCGGCCCCTTCCCCAGGGAGATACCACGACCGACCCAAGCGGATCGTACGACGCGGGCCCCCCGGCCGTGCCACTATCCACGACGACCTTCCCTGCGGTACCCGGCTGTGCTTCCCTTAGGTGGCGACCGAAGGGTGGTATCTCGAAGAGATGAAGCGCGATGACTCCCGCTCCATCAACGCCTTGCGCGCCACGTCCCAATTCGCCGCCTTGGAACCGATCTGGGCCGGTATCAGCTCCACCATGCAGCTGCGGGCCCTGCTGGTGTTCGGGGCGCTCTTCAACGAGCGGGTCTACGTGCATGACACGCAGCTCGTGGACAACCCCCGGGTCGTGGGCGACTTCAGCAGGTCGGACCTGCGGGAGAACAACTTCTACCGCCTGCTCAGAGATCTCGTCGCGGGAGGCGTCGTCGCGGTCGGGCTCCGCGCCCACAACTACCTCTACCAGGAGGACCGGCTCGATCCCTGCGACTCCCTGGCGGACGTCCTGGACAGCTGGAAGCGGAACAGCCCCGACGGGAAGGGATGGGTCGTCTCGCCGGTCTCGGCCGCCCGCGACCGCATGATCAGGGAACTCGACGGCGTTCTCGCCGGAGACGGTTCCGTCGTCGTCCGCTACGACTATGTCACCGCCAAGGACGACTTCATGCGGCAGGTCCGCGAGGCCGCCAACTCCCCTGACTCCGTCCTGACCGGCCTGCTGTCGGCGCAGCCGATCGAACTGAGAAGGCGGTACGACGACATCCTGTCGAGGCCGCGGTTCTCCCACACCCCCATCTTCGCGCTGCTCCACGACTCCGGACTGCCGGTGAGCAGCGAGCTGATCCAGATCCACGGCCTCTTCGACGAGACCGCGCACGCACGCGCGTTCAACGCGAGGATCATGGGCTCGGACTGGAACTCCGGGGACGCCACCGGCCTCGCCGAGGCCGTCCTCACCGACGAGCGGCATGCGCCCAGCCGGCCGGATCCCCAGTTCGACATGCGGGAGCTTGTCGAGACGGCCTATCGGATGGTCGAGGGTCCGCCGCCCGACCTGCTGGCCATGCTGCGTTTCGAGGAGATCGTCGAACTGCGCGAACAGGCCAGGGAGCTGTTCGAGATCCAGTCCTACCTCGAAGTCTCGAACGCCCATGACGCGGACGACGTCCTGGCCGCGGCCCTGGCCGACTGCGCCGCCGACTACTGGCAGCGCATATGCGACCACATCCGGGCGACACGTCCTCATCTGGCGGTCAAACCCACGAAGCTCGGCATCTTCCTGCGCAGGAAGATGCCCGCACTGGCGAGGGTCGCCGAACGGTTCGCGATGACCGGCCTGTCGACGCTCACCGAAGTGGCGGTCAACGCGGTCCCGCTGGTCGGGGGCCTGCTGGGCGAGGAGGCGAAACACAGCATGCTGCGGCGGGCCAACCTGGAGTTCGTCTTCTTCACGGACTCCTCGCGCATGCGGGAACTCAGGAGCTACTACCCGCACCGAAGCTGGATCTCCTCCGACGCGAGAACGATCACACGTGGGTGAGCGCGGAACACCTCCCCGGGAGTCCTGATGTCGACGACACCTTCCCTCTCGCAGCGCGACGGACTCACCTGGGCCCTCCGGCCCGCCAGCGGTGACCGCGTCGGTCCCGGGCCGCACGAGCAGGACATCTGGCGCCTCCTGCAGTCCTTCGCCGAGCCGGGCTCGGCCTTCCTCGACGTCGGCGCCCACGTCGGCCACTACGCCTTACGGATGGCCAGCGTCTTCACCAAGGTCGTCGCCGTCGAGCCGAACCCGGTCGCGCTGCGCGCGCTGCACCTCAATCTGCAGCTCAACGAGATCGCCAATGTCGACGTCCACCCGGTGGCCGCCCACGACTCCGGAGCACGACTGCGACTCTGGGATCCCTACGACGTCACCGCCGGCCCCTGCACCCGTACGCTCGCGGCCGGCGAGCCGGCGACCATCCCCGCCGACTGCGTCACGTCCACCCTCCACCACGGCGAGGAGGGGTACGGCGCGTTCCTCGGCGAGACCGACGCCCTGCCGATCGACCTCATGACCTCCCGGTCCCGGGAGAGGATCCGGCTGGTCAAGATGGACATCGAGGGTCATGAGGGCAAGGCGCTGGCGGGCGCGGCGGAGACGATCGCCCATCACCAGCCGGCGCTCCTGATCGAGATGCACGACTCCATGTACGGCGCACACATCAGGGAGGAGGTGATCGAACAGCTCACGCGGCACGACTACGCCTGGTGCGACTTCTCGCTCTACCAGCGATCGAAGATGACGCGGTCGGACATGTGCCCTTACATCTACGCCGAGCCAGTCAGCACGCGGCGGATGCGGGACGTCCGCGACTTCGCCGTCCGGGCGAACGAGGACGCGGCGTCACGCTGGGTGACGACTCCGTGAGACGGTCAGGATCACCAGGCTCATCTCCTCGTGCCGCGCCCAGCACAGGACCTCGAAGTCGCCTATCTCCGCCTTCAGCAGGCCCGCTTCCTTGTCGATCGTGCGCAGCAGACCCGAGTCGAGGTCGGTGGAGAGATACTCCAGGAAGTTGAGGACGAAGGTGGCGGCCATCGGCTCCGCGGCGTGCACGGCACGGATCTGCCGCACCGCCGATGACGAGAGCTGGATCTCGTAGTAGCCCTTCATGAGGCAAGCTCACGGCGCAGGTCGCTGAGCCGCATCGTCTCCATGCCGGCTTCGAGCTCCGCGATCAGCCTCAGCCCCGACAGCCGGTCAGCGGCGTCCTGGGCCTCGTTGAGCAGGTCGACGCCGGCGGCGGCCACCTCGTAGGGCACCACCGCGGCCACGAGGCGGCCGTCCTGCTCCAGCAGGACGACCTCTCCCGCCGTCGCCTGGTCGATGGCTTCCTGGACGGCGGCAGCGGTGGCGGGGATCCGCAACGTGCGATTTCGCATGGCAGGTGGCTCTCCGTTCGCGGACTGCGCAGCCCCTTCGGCTTAAGAGCCCTTACCCCGGGGACCTCCACCACAATACTTCGCCGCCGCTACGGACAAGTCGCAGTCAGTGCACATCGACCTGGCGATCGGACAGGGTTCCCGCCCGGCCGGCTCGTGTGCAGGAGCCCGGAGCTGAGAGGCGGGCGACGCCGGCGAGCACCTGGTCGAGTGCCGCATCTGCTCCTTGCAGCTGATCAGCCCCGGCGTGCCCCGCCCCGGATCAGGACTTCAGCTTCAGCCTCTTCCTCGACGTGCCCGGGAACACGACGACCAGGTGCTCCTCCCCCGCCTCGCCGACCCGCGCGTGGACACGGAGCCGGTAGCGGCCCTTCCCGGCGATCGCCAGGTTCGGCATCGGGGCGCCCGCGCCCACGTCAGCGCCGTCGGCCATCTCGGGCACCGCGAGCCGGCCGCCGCGGCTGACGATCGGCACCTCGTGGACCTGGTCCCACCCGGCGGTCCGCAGGGGCGGCGCGGCGCGGAAGGCCTTCACCGTGAGGCACAGATCGATGACGTCCTCGACGTGCCCGATGAGCACCGCGCCGCCGGCCACCCCGATGAGGGCGCCGTCGTCGTAGAACCGCTCCGTCGCCAGTTCCCCCTCCTCCGCCGTCGACCGCAGGTCGGGACGGGTGGCGCCGATGATCTCCGGGCAGGCGTAGATGAGCTCCTCGGGGTGCACCCGCCAGGCGGCCCGGGCGCTGCCGGCCCGCGTCAGGATCGCCTCCTGCTCATCGGTGTCCTTCGCCCGGCACAACGCCCGTCCGTACGCGAGTACCGCCTGGTCCGACGTGGTCTCCGGGAACATCGGCGGGCCTGCGCCGTCTGCGCTCCGCGCCCGGCACAGGAACACGACGTCGCGTTCCGCCGACCCGGCGGTGTAGGCCAGGCGCGCGTCCTGCTCCGGATTGATCAGTACGACGAGCGACAGCACGGCCACGGCCGCCACCGCGACGCGGGACCCACGCCGCCGGACGAGCCGAAGATCCACCGGGCGGCCATCGGCGGCCAGCTCACGAGCGGTGGCCGCGATCCACACGGTGCCGACGAGCCCCACCGCGTCCGTCAGGATCACCATCGCCAGGCCGCCGCCGAAGCGCCCGCCGACAAGGAAGCTGAACGGGATCACCAGCGCGTGAACGCCCACCGACGACAGCCCGGCGATCTGTGTGCCGCGGCTCCAGTGGCCGTCACGCCACTGCCCGAGGACGGTGACGAAGGTCGCCAGAACTCCACCTCAGATCAGGCCCTGCTGGATGACGCCGCCCGGTCCGAGCGCCGGGAGGTCGAGCTCGTCGAGCAGTCCGTCGGCTATCCCGGCCAGTTCGACCGCGAACAGCACCGGCCGCCCCGCGCAACAGGCGGGACCGCCACCGGATGACGAGCAGGTAGAGGACGTCGACCGCGGCCCACAGAACGAGCGTGAATGCCGCATCGACCGCGTCCGGGAGCAGCGCCACCGAGTACCACAGCACGAGCGCGTGGGCCACCGCCAGGTACAACAGCCGGCGCAGCGCCCTCTCCCCGCGGTCCAGCGGCCCCCATTCCGGGGTGCGCAGAATCAGCCACAGGAACGCCGCCTTCACCAGGGCGGCCCCGAACAGCGCAAGACCGACCGAGGCGTCGGACCCGTCGGCCGTGTAGAGCTCGCCGAAGGTCGGCGGCGCCCACTCGGCGGCCACCCAGAGCCAGGTGTCGCCGAGCACCAGCCCCGCGACCGCCGCCAGAAGAATCAGACTTACTAATCCGATCCTGATAAACCGCCATAAATGTTCCGAAGACAAGGGACGCGATCTTAGTGCGACCTAGGCGCGGCACCGCCACACCGGCAGGCACAGCGGAACAAACGATGCCGTACCGGTGACGGCCAGGCGCCCCCATTCACCGGCGATCTGATTTGATCATCACTGTTCGACCGGCATCGGCACGCACGGGAGACCGCCTTGACCGCAGACAGCCGCACCAGGAATTCACGCAGAACCGGGTACGTCATCGTCGTCATACTCGTTCTGCTCGCCTGTCTGGCCGAAGGCGTGCACCTGTTCGGCGGGCGCGCCGAACGCATGCGTGAGGTCTATGGCGGCGCCTTTCAGGTGGCGCATCCGGAGTACGACGTCATCGTGGGCCACGAGGTGGGTGTGGACCCCCTGTCGATGGGCGTGACGGTCAGCAGTTTCGAGACGCATCCGAGTTTGCGAGGTCGTCCAGCACACGAAGAGATAGTGACCGACGTGCTGGGCACGACCTCCGCTCCGGCCATGCCGGAGGCGATGATGAGCCCGTTGCTGCGCTCGTTCCACGGCGGCGAGGGGGTCGACGAGCCGGCCAAAAGCCAGGCCCGCCAGGCAATAGCGGCCCTGGGCAAGAATGACTTCTCCACCGCCGTCGTGGAACTGACCGCCCCCATGACCGAGAACGAACTGACCACCACCTTGGACGTGCGAGGAATCCGATCGGACGCCGTGTTCCTGTTCCTCTCCCGATCGCGCGGGGACGCCGACAAACCGGTCTACTGGCGGTCGTGCGCGGTCTATGAAACCGAATGCGAGAACACTTCGCCGATCGAGCTGTACAGACGTTGGGCGGCCAAGTTGCAGTGGACCGACGCACTGAACCTGAAGTCGTTCGGGCTCGATCTCCGCCGTTTACGTCAGGCGGCACATGAAGGCAGGATCTATGGATTGGTCGTCTACGGACACTCGAAACCGGCACTCGCCGAGCTGATCGGAAAACGCGGAGTGCGCACGATCAAAATCGTCGCCTCATCGCCCATGTAGCCCTGACCACCCCGCTTCAGAACGACAGTTTGAACCCGTGGTGACTGCGGACGAAGCCGAGAGAGTCGTAGAAACGATGGGCCTCGGTGCGGCGCTTGTTGCTGGTGAGCTGGACCAGGGTGCAACCGCGGGCGCGTGCCCGCTCGATCGCCCAGGTCAGCAGTTCGCGCCCGAGCCCTGCCCCACGTCGATCGGCACGCACCCGGACCGCCTCGATCAGCGCCCGCTCCTGCCCGTGTCGTCCCAGGCCGGGGATGTACGTCAGTTGGAGGCAGCCGACGACCGTACCGTCTTCCTCATCCAGAACGATCATCTCGTTGCGCTCGTCGGTGTCGACGGCCTTGAAGGCGCGCTCGTAAGCCTCGTCGACCTCAACGGTTCGGGGATCGACCACGGTGTCCTCGTCGGCCAGGAGCGCGATGATCGCGGGCAGATCCCGGCGCGTCGCAGTACGAATTGTCACGCCACAGAGCATGCCAGGTACCTGAGCCCAGCCAAGCGCCAGCCACCGCCGTTGACGCGGTTGGCCACTCTATCCGTCTGAAACGGATATGCGTCGCCGCGAAAGGAAGGCGGCGAACAACGTGACCCCGCCTGCAGCGATCAGTACGGTCGCGGGAATCCTGACGAGACTCCGCAGGTCTGTGCAGTTTTCCAAACGTTGCAGCCGGTCGGCCCAGGCGGAGGACGGGTCGAACTGCGTCCAGGCAACTCCGACAAATGCCGAGCCGCAGGATTCACCGCCTGACGTAACGGACATCAGGCCGGTGAGAATGCCCGAGCCGATCAACAGGAGGGCGACAAACGCCATCGCTTTGGGAGACATACCAGTCCTCACGTGGATCCAACCGCAGCGGATCATTTCATGGCGAGGCTTGAGCCGGGAAGCCGTCTGGATCGGCCATTGGGGACAACAAGCGTCAGTGGACGCCAACCCTCATCGCTCCGCCTTGCCATCCCGTCTACCGTTGCCCCTCCGCGGAGCGGCAGCGGAGGTACAAGCTCGGCTTCGCGCGTCCCTTCGCCGAAGGCGGGCGAGAGCGGCTGGGATTCACAATAATTCGCCAAACCTACCAGTCGTACATCGTGGAGTTCTACAAGCGAAACGGCTTCGAAGACTGCCACGAGAATCGCGGCCCGGACCTCGCGTGCGAAACTCTCAGCGTGCGATCGCGAATCTGCACACAGTAGTGCCGGCTCGGGACTTCGACCTCTACGGGCCGATGCGGTCGACCCGGGCTATGCCTAGCGCGATTGCAGGACTTGAGCGGTCCTGTTGTGTAACGGTGCAAACCGCACCCGCTGTCGGCGCGTCCTACGCGTGCACCCCTACTCCCGCAGGAGCCTCACATGGCGCATCCCGGCCCTCAGGACCAGGACGGCCAGCCGTATCCCCAACTGAGGTGCCCAGCAGATTCCGGACAGTCAGCTACATAAGCTGACAGAAGTCTGGAAGAGGTAGGTACGTGACGAGGCGTCGTAGGCAGTTCTCG